>JAEWLO010000001.1 GCA_023457475.1 Pseudomonadota bacterium
GCTGGCCGTTGACCAGGCTGGTGCTGCTCAGTTTCATGGTCTCGCTCCTCAAGCTTCCGTGTAACCCAGTCGCACCGCCACCGGCGTCAGCAGCGCGAAGGCCTCCGACAGCTGGGGCTGGTAGGTACGCCAATGACCGGCCGGCATGCGCGCCGGTCCGAGCGTCTGCGCCGGCGGCATCTGGACGCCGAACAGGCCGCCCAGCTGTTCGGCCATGCGCGCAGGGTCATTGCCGATGCCGTCGATGCGCACCAGCGCATGCGGATAGAGATCCTGCTCGTGCAGCGTCGCGATCTGGGCCAGCGCGCGTGCCAGCCATTCCGCGGCCTCGCTCACCGAGTTGAAGGCGAGCGGAGCGGGCGCACCGGTGGCCAACCACTGCAGCAGCATGTCGCGCGGATCGCGCAGCACCACCAGCAGGCGGCCTTCCGGCAGCTGCGGACGCAGAGCCCACAGCAGGGCGTTGTCCCACCACAGCAGCCAGTCGATCACGTTGCCGTCGCGCAGGCCGCGGTTGGGCAGCTGCTCGCGCCAACCGGCAACCAGCTGTTCCGGCAACAGCTTGCCGGTGGAGAGGTCCTGCAGCGTGTGATAGCTCTGGAAGGCGTCATTCGGCGGCGTCGGGCCGAAACGGTCACCGCGCAGCACCGGGCTGGCGGCGGCGATGGCGGCAACCACCCGCTCCACGCCGGAGCCGGGTGCGCCCCAGACGAACATCGGCCGTGCCGCCACATCGGCCGGCACCTCGCCCAGGTCCGGCCAGGTCAGCGGAGCCTTGGCCTGCGGCGGCAGCGGCAGGCGCTGCGGCGCTTCGTTCCGGTGGACAGCGACCCAGGTGTCCACTGCGTCGGCGTGCTGACCGGCAGCGTCCTGGACCAGACCCAGCCACGCGCGCACGCTGCTCTTTGCGTCGTCGGGCGCGGAGGCGAGCAGCTGCTCGACATGGGCCACGGCTGCGGCGGGTTCGCGCGCCATCAATGCGTCGACCAGGCGGGTCTCGCCGCTGGTGCGGCCGGGTTCCAGCGCGATGATGCGCCGCGCCACCGCTTCAGCGCCTTCCGGGTCCTGGTTCATGTCGTGCAGGCGCATGCGCGTCTCCAGCGCCGGCAGGTGATCAGGCATGGCCTGCAGCCAGCGTTCGACCACCTCCACCGCCTCGGCGCTGCCCACAGCCTCGACCGCGAGTCGCGCCAACCAGAGGTCGTGGGCGTCCGCATGGTCGGCGAGGTGGGTTTCAAGGGTCTCGCGGGCCTGGACGTCACGGCCCAGACGCTGCCAGGCCATCAGCAGCAGTTGCAGGGTCTGGCGATCGGTCGGCCACTGCTTCAGCACCGGGGTGAGATGGTCCAGCGCCTGCAGCGGCTGGCCGGCATGCAGGGCCAGCTCGCCGGCAAGGCGGCGCATGCCCGGCGTGTCGGTTTCCGGACGCGCCAGCACCGCCTGCATGGTCTGCGCTGCCGCTTCCACGTTGCCTTGCCGCAGCGCCAGCTGCACCAGCAGCCCCTGCAGCGAGGTGAGGGCCGGGTTGTGCTCGAGCACGCGGCGGAACGCCTGCTCGGCGAATGCCAACATGTCCTTGCCCAGGTAGGCGAAGCCGAGCGCATACAGGATGCGGGGATCGCCCGGCAGCTGCTGGGCGGCAGCCGACAGCAGCGCAAGCGCGCGGTCCGCGTCGCCACGACGCAGCGCGATCATGCCCTGCAGCGCGACCACTTCCGGATGGTCCTGGTCAACGCGGCTGGCCGTGCGGGTGTTGCGCTCGGCTTCCTCCACGTCGTTGCGGGCCAGCGCCAGATGCGCCTGCATCAGATAGGCATTGAGTTCGTTCGGATTGAGCTCGGCGGTGCGGCCCAGTGCGCCGTCGGCGGCCTCGAACTGGCGCAGGGCCAGCAGCAGACCAGCGTGCTGCAGGTGCAGCTCGGGGTTGTCCGGGGCCAGCGCGAGGGCCTTCTGCAGGCTCTCCAGCGCAGGGGCGTACTCGCCCTGCTGCTGCAGCGAAAGCGCCAGCCAGCGATGCGCCTGCGGCTGCGCGGGCTCGGCCTGGGTCCACTGGCGTGCCAGCTGCACGGCTTCGTCGGCCGCGTTGCGGCGCAGGGCTTCAAGGATGGGGTCTTGCATGACGGTCCGGCGTGGGATCAAACCCCGATTGTAAGACACCCTGCCCGGCGTGCCGCACCGGGCTCAGCGCAGTGCTTCCAGCCCCAGCCGCTGGGCGACCCAGCGTTCGGAAAAACCGTCTCCGCGCCAGTTCTCCAGGAACCCGCAATGCCCGCCCCACGGGGCGATCTCGAGCCGGGCGCTGGCTGGCAGGCACCAGCCGTTGAAGGTGGCGTAGGGAATCACCGGATCATCCTCGGCCATGAGGATGTCGGCAGGGACGCTCAGCGCGGCCAGCCGGTCTCCGGCGATGGAATACCCGTCGAAGTAGGCCTGCAGCGAGCCGTAGTCGGTGTGGTGCTCGACCAGCCACGCGGTCAGCGCGCGGATGTCCAGCTTGAGCACGCGGTCGTCCCAGTCGCTCAGCTCGGGGAACAGGTCGCGCTTGCGGCGCAGCGAGCCGGCCCATTTGCGGCGGAAGTACCAGTCGTACATGGCCGGCCCGTTCTCGATGCTTTCCATCGTGATGGCCGGATCCAGCACCGGGCAGACCGAAGCGACCCGGCGCAGTGGCACGTCGGCCGCCGGCGCACGCAACGCCAGGCGCAGCACGAAGTTGCCGCCCAGCGAGTAGCCGGCGGCCACCAGCGGCAGCTGCGGGTAGCGCCGGGCAAGGTCACCGGCGGCCTGCACCACCTCGTCGATGCGGTTGGAGTGGAAGATGCCGGGGTTGAGGTGGTGGGTGTTGCCGTGGTCGCGGAAGTTCAGCCGGACCACGTCGTAGCCCGACTCGAGCATGCGCGCAGCGGTCATGCGCATGTAGCTGGATTCAGCGCTGCCTTCCCACCCATGCAGCAGCAGCGCCATGCCGACCGGTTCGCGACCGTCGATGCGGCTGTGCCAGCCCTGCAGGCGCACGCCCTCGCCGCCGTCCAGGATCAGTTCTTCGGTCACCGCGCCGGTGGCAGCCAGCAGCGTCAGCCCGCGCTGCATGCGCATGCGGCTGGAGCTGAGCATCGACTGCAG
>JAEWLO010000002.1 GCA_023457475.1 Pseudomonadota bacterium
GACCTGCGGAGGGCTATCGCATGCCCCAGCTCTACGCCGGACCGCAGCCGGTGGTCGGCGACCGCGATCCGCGCCAAGAGCTGCCGCCCACCCGCGTCTGCCTGCAGGTCGTGGTGAATGCCGACGGCCGGGTAGAGCGCAGCGTGCTGCTCAATGACCGTCCCGAGTGCACGGCGGGAGCCTTGCCGGAAAACGCGGTGCTGGTGCAGGCCGCGCAGGACGCCGTGGCGCAATGGCGTTACTCGTCTGCAGCCGTCTGCCACTTTGCTGCGGGCAAGGTGCCCGATGATCGCGGCGACTGCCGCGATGCCGATCGGATCGAACCGGTCCCGGTGAGCCTGCTCTACGCCTTCACCTTCGAAGTCGTCAAAGGCCAGCAGACCGTCCGCCAGCACTGACGTGGAGCCGGGCTTGCCCGGCTGCTTTGCGGGGCGGGGTAGCCGGGCAAGCCCGGCTCTACGCGCCACCCTGCAGGTTCGCCTTGACCGAAGGATGCAGCAGCTTCGGCGCGTCCAGCGTCGCATCGCGCGCCTCACGCGTGGCCACGAACGCGTCCTCGGCCACACCGTCGCGCAGGTGGATGTTCTGCGTCCTCTGTTCGCCGATCGTGGTCTCGTTCGCCACCGCACGTCCGCCTGGACCGTAGTCGTGGCAGATGAAGACGCGGGTGGCATCCGGCAGCGCCAGCAACCGCTGGATCGACCGGTAAAGCATCGCCGCGTCGCCGCCCGGGAAATCGCAGCGCGCGGTGCCCCCGTCCGGCATGAACAGCGAGTCTCCGGTAAACAGCGCATCGCCGATGCGGTAAGCCACGCTGTCGGGCGTGTGACCCGGCACCGCGATCACCTCGGCCTCGATGCCGCCCACCGCGAACCGCTCGCCGTCAGCGAACAGATGATCGAACTGCGAGCCGTCGGTGGGTACGTCCAGCGCATAGCGCGGCGCGAAGGTGCGCTGCACCTGCACGATGCCTTCGCCCATGGCCAGCGTGGCCGCCGGCCACTGCTGCTTCAGACGACGGCCGGCGCTGACATGATCGGCGTGCGCGTGCGTTTCCAGCAGCCAGCGCACCTGCAGGTCGGCCTTCGCCACATACGCGAGCAGCGGCTGCAGCGGTGCTTCGCTCAATGCGTCGGTGTCGGGGTCGTAATCCAGCACCGGATCGATCACCGCCGCCTCGCGCGTGGCGGGGTCATGCACCACGTAGCTGAACGTATGGCTGTCCGGATGAAAGAACGCAGCAACGTGCAGCGACATGGCGGTGACCTCAGCGTTTGTCCAGGGTGTCGTTGAGCAGCACCGCAAGGCGTTCGCCGGCCAGGCGCAGCTCACGCTCGGCGACCGGCAGGTACGTGTCGGTGTACTCGGAACCGAGCTTACGCGAGGCCGGGTAAACGCCAGGTGCAACGGCGATGCGGCAGCTGGCTTCCGCCCATGCCACCGCATCAGCATTGATGTTGGCGCGCTTGCTGAACGCGGGTTTGCGCAGGGCGTTCAGTCGCGCGGCGTAGGCATCGTCGTCCAGCTTCCGGGTGTTGAGCATGCCGCTGTCCCACAACGAATGCAGGTTGGTACCGCGGCCGTTGTACTGCAGCTGGAGATCATTGCCGCCCTTGTCGTGTCCATAGCCTGCGTGCATCGGCTGATGGATGTCGCCCATGAAGTGGACGACGAACTTCAATGCCTGCGCGCGTTCGGCATCGGACCGGCTGCGGTCGCCCAGGATGGCCGTCTGCGCCTTGAGCGCTTCCACCACGCAGTTGCCGTTCTGGCACTGCGTCGCCGGCACGTAGTCGCAGTCGTCCTCGCCCATGTTGATGTAATGCCAACGGGCCGATCGCCGACCCAGCCCCGGGTCCTTGGCGCGCAGTTCGTCGGCCCAGGGAGCGATGCCGGCGAGGGTCGGGGTTGGTTCGCCGGCCAGCAGGCGGTCGACCTCCGCACGTGCGGCGGGCGTCAGCCGGGTCTCGGCAACGCGCCCCACCAGCCGGTGGCCTTGTGCACCCCAGGCGAGGGCATCGGAGGAAACGAAGGTGAGGGCCAGTGCAAGTGCAGTGGCGGAAAGCAGTGCGGGCATTTTCATCGGGCCCATTCTAGCGGTTGCCCGCCACGGTGAGCCCGACGCCCCCCGTTACCGCCTCGTGCTGCAAAAAAGCCCCGGCCAAGGCGGCCGGGGCAATGCGTTGCTGCGAGGGGTGTTGCGCGGTGGTGTTCCGATCCGCCGATCAGAACGTGAAGACGTAGGCCACGCCGTACACCAGCGGGTCGATGTTGACGGTGCCGATCTTTTCGCCGTTGAGCTTCACCTTGCTGTCGATGTCGATCCAGCGCACGTCGACGCGCAGCGAACCGTTCTCGGCGACCTTGAAGTCCAGGCCGGCGTGGGCGGCCAGGCCCCAGGAGTCCTCCAGCTTCAGGTTTGCACCGTCGAGCGCGCCGCTGGTTTCTTCGCTGAAGAACGTGGTGTAGTTGATGCCCGCACCGACGAACGGGGAAACCTTGCCGGCGCTGTTGAAGTGGTACTGCAGCGAGACCACCGGCGGCAGGTGCTTGGTGCTTCCGACGCGGCCCAGGCCGTCGATGTTGATGTCGTGCTTGAACGGCAGCGCGGCCAGCACTTCGATGCCCAGGTTGTCGGCGATGAAATACTCACCGGTGATGGTGGGCTTGATGTCGCTGTCGACGTCGACCTTCAGGCCACCGGCCAGGGTGCCGTTGTCGGACTTCGGGGCGACCTGGTGCACACCGGCACTGATCGTCCAGTCGCCCTTGGACTGGGCCATGGCCGGGGCGGCGGCCAGGGTCAGGGCGACGGCCAGGCTGGAGAGCAGAAGGGAGGAGGTCTTGCGCATGAGGGTGTCTCGTTGCGTGGGTGGAATGGGGCCAGTGTTCCGTCCCCCTCCTCGACCCGCCTTGATCCGGATCAATCCGGGCCGGTCGCTCATCCCGCGCTCAGCTTGTCCGGGTGGAAACGTCTCCAGCGCCGGTTGGCCTTCTGCCGTGCGTGGCCTTTGCTAGAATGGCGGTCCCTATCCATCGGCGCCGCACCGCTGCGGCTGCAGGAGCGTGTGAACATGGCAATCAAGGTTGGCATCAACGGTTTCGGTCGCATCGGGCGCAACGTGCTGCGTTCGGCCGTGCTGAATTTCGGCAATGACATCGAAATCGTGGCCATCAACGATCTGCTGGAGCCCGATTACCTGGCTTACATGCTGAAGTACGACTCCGTGCACGGCCGCTTCAAGGCCGACGTGAGCGTCTCCGGCAGCGACCTGCTGGTGAACGGCAAGAAGATCCGCCTGACCCAGGAACGCGATCCGGCCAACCTGAAGTGGGACGAAGTGGGCGTGGACGTGGTGATCGAATCCACCGGCCTGTTCCTCACCAAGGACACCGCGCAGAAGCACATCGACGCGGGCGCGAAGAAGGAGATCCTGTCGGCTCCGGCGAAGGACGACACGCCGATGTTCGTGTACGGCGTGAACGACAAGACCTATGCCGGCCAGGCCATCATCTCCAACGCTTCGTGCACGACCAACTGCCTGGCCCCGCTGGCCAAGGTGATCAACGACAAGTGGGGCATCAAGCGTGGCCTGATGACCACCGTGCACGCCGCCACCGCGACGCAGAAGACCGTTGACGGCCCGTCCAACAAGGACTGGCGCGGCGGCCGTGGCATCCTGGAAAACATCATTCCGTCCTCCACCGGTGCGGCCAAGGCCGTGGGCGTGGTGATTCCGGAGCTGAACAAGAAGCTGACGGGCATGAGCTTCCGCGTGCCGACTTCCGACGTGTCGGTGGTCGACCTCACCGTGGAACTGGAAAAGGAAGCCACCTACGCCGAGATCTGCGCTGAAGTGAAGGCACAGAGCGAAGGCGCGCTGAAGGGCGTGCTGGGCTACACCGAGGACAAGGTCGTGGCCACCGATTTCCGCGGCGAGAC
>JAEWLO010000003.1 GCA_023457475.1 Pseudomonadota bacterium
GGGGGCCCCGGCGAGGGCCGGCGGGGCCCGTTCCCATCACCACACCTTGACCCGCTTTTCCGGGGCCAGGTACAGCTTCTGGCCTTCCTTCACCTCGAACGCCGGATACCACGCGTCCAGATTGCGCACGGTCAACGCACGGAACTGGCCCGGCGCATGCACGTTGGTCAGCAGCGAATTGCGCAGCGCCTGCTCGCGTGCCTTGCTGCGCCACGCCTGCGCGAAGCCCAGGAAGAAGCGCTGGTCCGGGGTGAATCCTTCCAGCGTCTGCCCCGGCTTGCCCTGCAACGACATCTGGTAGGCGTCATACGCCGTGGCCAGACCGGCTACGTCTGCAATGTTCTCGCCCAGGGTCAGGCGACCGTTGACGTGCACGCCCGGGAACGGCTCGTAGCTGCTGAACTGCGCCGCCAGCGCGTCACCGGCGGCGGTGAACTGCTTCAGGTCGTCCGCCGTCCACCAGTTGTTCAAACGGCCGGTTTCATCGAACAACGCACCGGCATTGTCGAAGCCGTGGCTGATTTCGTGGCCGATCACCGCACCGATCGCGCCGTAGTTCACCGCGTCATCGGCGGCACCGTCGAAGAACGGCGGCTGCAGGATCGCGGCCGGGAACACCAGGCGGTTTTCCAGCGGCACGTTCATCGCGTTGATGGTCTGCGGCAGCATCGCCCATTCGCCGTGGTCGACCGGCTGGCCGAGCTTGGCGAGGTTGCGGCGGTACTCGAACTGGCTGGCGCGCTCGGCATTGCCCAGCGCGTCGTCACGCTTCACTTCCAGGCCGGTGTAATCGCGCCACTTCTCGGGGTAGCCCATGCCCACGGTCAGGCCCTCCACCTTGGCCTTGGCATGCGTCTTGGTCTGCGGCGACATCCACTCCAGCGCGTCGATGCGCTTGGCGAAGGCGGCGATGATGTTCTTCGCCATCTCGTCGGCACGCGCCTTGGTCGCGGGGTCGAAGTGTTTCTCCACATACAGCTTGCCGATGGCTTCGCCCACCGCAAGATTGCTTTCGTCCACCGCGCGCTTCCAGCGCTCGCTCTGCTGGGGGGTGCCGTTGAGCGTGGTGCCGTGGAAGGCGAAGCGTGCGTCGGCCAGCGCCTTCGGCAGGTAGGGCGCGGCGCGGTCCAGCGCGTGGAAGGCCAGGTAATCCTTCCATACGTCCAGCGGCTCGGTGGCCACCAGGCGGGAGATGCCCGCCACGGCCTTCGGCTGCCACACGATGAAGTCCTGCTGCTCCTTCAGACCGGCGGCGGAGAGGAAGGCGGCCCAGTCCATGCCCGGGGCCTTGGCGACCAGGTCGGCCTGGGTCCAGGCGTTGGCCCCCTTCGCCACATCGTTGGTCTCTTCCTGCGTTGCGTGCACCTGCGCGATGCGCGTTTCCAGGGCCAGGATGCGCTGCGCCTTGCCGGCTGGATCGGCCACGCCGGCCAGCTGCAGCACCTGGGCGATGTACGCCTGGTACTGCTTGCGCAGCTCGGCCATGCGGCCGCCCTGCAGGTAGAAGTCGCGATCCGGCAGTCCCAGACCGCCCTGCACCAGGTACGGCGCGTTGCGGTCGGGCTGCAGCAGGTCCACCGAAACCCAGGTGCCGAACAGGCGGTCGGTATAGAAGTTGGTGGCGTTGAGCAGGTCCACGTCCGCGCGCAGCGTGCCGCCCAGTGCGGTGGCCAGGGCGGCCTTGTCGCCGATGCCGGCGATGGCGTCCAGCTCGGGCTTGATCGGGGCCATGCCCCGCGCTTCGATTCCGGCTTCGTCCATGAAGGCCGCGTAGTAGTCGCCGATCAGCTTGCTTTCACCGCTGGCCTTGGCATCGCCGGCCGCGCCTTCGAGGATCGCGCGGGTGTCGGCCAGGGTCTTCTCGGAGATCACATTGAAGCTGCCGAAGCTGGAACGGTCGGCCGGAATCTCGGTGTTCTTCACCCAGGTGCCGTTGGCGAAGCCGAAGAAGTCATCGCCGGCGGCCACGCTGCGGTCCATGCCGGCGGCGTCGAAGCCAAAGCTGCCCAGCTGTGCGGTGGGGGCAGCCGGTGCTGGCGCGGCGCTGTCGGCGGCGGGTGCCGGGGGCGCGGCGGCCTCGCGGTTGCAGGCGGCCAGGCCCAGCGACAGGCTGGCGGCAATGGCAAGCATCAGGGTAGGACGGCGCAGCATCGGCATGGAACGTCTCGGGCAACGGGAAAGCGCCAAGTCTAAACCGCCGGTTGCGGCGGCAACCGTCCTTGTCTGGCGGGTCTTCTGGCGGGTCATGGCGGGTCCAACAATGTGAATGCGGTCACAGTGCTTCCCGCGCGCCGCCGGCTGGTGCATGCTGGGTTCCAACCGGCGCGCCAAGCCCGGCCGGCGGGGAACCGGCAGGGCAGTCATCAAGAAATTGAGACATTGGCCGTTCAGGACAGGGGAAGCCAGGAACCGTTTTCATGTCGTCAGCTGCAGCGTGGGGGAGTGTCAGGCAATGCCCGCGATGAACCCCGCCCTTGCGCGGCCATTGCGGACACTGGTGTGGCTGGGCGTTGGCCTGGGCGTGTTGCTGGCCGTTGGCCTGGCGATCATGCTGGCCAACGACCATCAGCGTCGGCTGGAGGCCGCGCAGCGCCAGAGCACTGCGATTTCCGCAGGGGCCCAACGGCTGCTGCGTCTGGAACTGCGCAACCTGGAGCGGGCCATGCGCGGCATTGCCGCCGACGGCGCACAGCTGTTCGAACGGGTGCCGGTGCAGGCCCCGGACCTGCTCGATGAGGCAGTGAGGGGCGTGCTGCAACGCCACGAAGAGCTGGAAAGCATCGTGGTGGTGGACGAATTCGGCCGCGCGCTGACCAGCGGCAGCGGCGACCTGTATCTGCCGTTGTGGACGGTGGACAGCAACCGCGGGGCCGGCAGCGAGCTCTATCTGGGACCGCCCCAGGCGATACCGGGGCAGGATTGGGTGCTGCCGCTGTCGCTGCGCATGGGCGAGAACCGCTGGCTGCTTACCCGGCTGCGTACGCGTGAGCTGCAGCGCATCATCGATGGGCTGGACGTAGGGTCTGACGGGGTGATTTCGATCACCGACGGGGGCGGCTACATGCTGGCGCGCAGTCCCGACAAGGCCGGCGCGGTGGGCCGGCAGTTCGGGTTGAAGCACCGCGAACAGCTCGGGCGCGACGCCGTGCTCCCGCTGGGTTCCGAATACAGCCCGGTCGACCAGGTGGAGCGGGTTTCAACATTGACCACGCTGGGTCGCTATCCCATCGGCGTGTATGCCGGGCTGGGACGCCGCGAGGTGCTTGCGGCATGGTGGCCCTATGTATGGGCATCGGTGGGTCTGGTGGTGCTGTATGCCGGTGCGTTCGCGCTCGTCTACCTGAGCCTGCGCCGCGCCACGCGCCGGCAGCATGCGATGGGCGAGGAACTGCGCACCAACCACGCCGAGCTGCGCATGGCGCATCAGATCGGCCAGATATGCACCTGGACGGTGGACGAGGACGCGTCCGTGCTGCACTGGTCGCCGATGGCGCGGCAGATCTTCGGTATCGAGCGCGACAGTCTGCCGGTGGCCGAGTTCTTCGCGCGGGTGCATCGCGAGGACGCGCATCGCCTGCAGGATGCTTTCCACAGCGCGTTCGCCAACAACGGCGTGCTCGACGAGATGTTCCGCCTGGTGCTGCCCGGCGGCAAGGTGCGCTGGCTGTCCGCGCGTGGCCAGCAGACGGGCACGGACGCGCCGCAGCGGCGCATGATCGGCGCGCTGACCGACGTGAGCGACCGGATTGAAACAATGGCCCGCGCGCAGCAGGCCGAGCGTCAGTTCCGTTTACTGTTCGACCGCAATCCCGCACCGTTCTGGGTGTTCGACCCGGACACCCTGCGCTTCCTCGAGGTGAACGAGGCGGCCGTGCAGCAGTACGGCTTCAGCCGCGAAGAATTCCTGTCGATGAGCATCCTCGACATCCGGCCACGCGAAGGCTGGGACGAGATCCGCAATGCCATCGCCAACGCGGGGCCGGGCGAAACCCACGACGCGCAGGTCCGTCTGCACCGGCGCAAGGACGGCACGGTGTTCGAGGTGCGCGCGCATCTGGCCCGCCTCGATTTCGATGGCCGCCAGGCCTGCCTGGTGCTGGCCGAGGATGTCAGCGAGCGCGTGGCCTACGAGCGCGACCTGGCGTATCACGCCACCCACAACGTGGCCACCGGGTTGCTCAACACGCGCGCGCTGGCCGCGCAGCTGGACGAGGAGGGTGGCAGCTACACCATCGCCTACGTGCAGTTCCGCGGCCTGCAGCTGGTGGCGGACACGCTCGGCCGTGAGGTGGGCGACGTGGTGCTGCAGGCGATGGCCAAGCGGCTGGGCGGGCTGGGCGTGCGTTATGGCCTGCTGGCGTTCCAGCCGGCCGAGGATTTCATCTTCGCCATCCGCGACGACCACGAACGACAGACCGCGCTGGACACGCTGGTGCAGACCGTTTCAGAACCGGTGCGTGGACAGGACTGGCTGCACCAGTTCGAGCCGCGCATCGGTGTGGCGGTGAAGTTCGAAGGCGACGTGATCGCCGCCGAGCAGGTGATCGGCATGGCCGCGCAGGCCGCGCATGCCGCGCGCGACGAGGGCAGCGTGATCGCCTGGTACGACAGCACGGTGAGTTCGCGACTGGCCGAGCGGCTGCGCCTGGCCGGGCGCATCCACACCGCCATCGACAGCGAGTTCCAGCTGTACTTCCAGCCGATCTGCCACGCCGCCGACGGCGCGCCGGCAGCGCTGGAGGCCCTGCTGCGCTGGCCGCAGGCCGACGGCAGCTTCATTCCGCCGGGGGAATTCATCCAGCTGTGCGAGGACACCGGGCTGATCCTGGCGCTGGGCCGCTGGGTGATCCGCGAAGCGGCGCATGCGCAGCGTCAGCTGGTGGATGCGGGCTGGCAGCTGCCGATCGCGGTGAACGTGTCGGCGGTGCAGTTCTTCAACAGCGATCTGGTGGCCGAGTTCACCCGCGCCTGTCAGGAGTTCGGACTGGAACGCGGCGCGCTGCATGTGGAGCTCACCGAAAGCAGCCTGATGCGCAAGCCGGCCCAGGCCAAGCTGACGATGCAGCGCCTGCATGAGCAGGGCATCTGCATTTCGCTGGACGACTTCGGCACCGGCTATTCGAACATGTCCTACCTGCAGCACCTGCCGCTGGACATCCTGAAGATCGACCGCAGCTTCGTGGCAGACGTGGAAACCAACCCGCGCAACGCTTCGATCTGCCGCGCGCTGCTGTCGCTGGGCCACAGCATGGGGTTGACCATCATCGCCGAAGGCGTGGAAACGCCGGGCCAGCAGCAATGGCTGGCCGCGCATGGCTGTGACCAGGTGCAGGGCTTCCTGCTGGGGCGGCCAGCCCCGTTGGCGGATGTGATCGGGCGGCTGGAGACCGAGGCAGAAGCGACGTAGAGCGGGGCTTGCCCCGCTGGAGCTTTCCCGGTGGCCCAGCCGGGCAAGCCCGGCTCTACGCGACTCCGCCCCCTGTTTTCGCTTCAATCGTGGAACGAATATCCGTGAATGCGGCTATTTATCGTCATGGGTGTAGGTAATAACCTGAGACCCTGGATCCCCGGAGCCCTTCCATGTCCCGCCTGCCGTCGCTGTTCATCTCCCACGGTTCCCCGATGACCGCCCTGCGCCCGGGCCAGGTCGGCGTGCGCCTGGCCGAGCTGGCGGCGCAGCTGCCACGCCCGCGCGCGATCGTGATGGCGTCGGCGCACTGGCTCACCCACCAGCCGGCGGTCGGTGCCGCCGCGCGCCCGGAGACGATCCACGACTTCGGTGGTTTCCCGCAGGCCCTGTTCGACATCCAGTACCCGGCCCCGGGTGATCCGGCGCTGGCCGGGGAGGTGGCCCGCCGCCTCGACGCGGCCGGACTGCCGGCGGTGATCGACCCGCAGCGCGGCCTCGACCACGGGGCCTGGGTGCCGCTGCGCCTGCTCTATCCGCAGGCCGACATTCCGGTGGTGCCGGTGGCGCTGCAGCCGTTGCAGGGCCCTGCGCATCAGTTCGCGCTGGGCCGCGCACTGGCCCCGTTGCGCGAACAGGGCGTGCTGGTGGTCGGCTCGGGCAGCATCACCCATAACCTGCACGACTTCCGCGAGTACCACGCCGGTGGCGAGGCTCCCTACGTGCGTCCCTTCATCGAATGGGTGGAGCAGCGACTGGACGCGGATGACACCACGGCGCTGCTCGACTACCGCCGCCAGGCTCCGTTCGCCGAACGCGCACATCCCACCGACGAGCACCTGCAGCCGCTTCACTTCGCCATGGGCGCGGCCGGAAGCGACCGGCTCGGTGCGCGGCGTATCGATGCCGGCATCGACGCCGGCATGCTGGCGATGGATATCTACCGCTTCGACGGCACGGCATGAACTGGGGTGGCACGGGGGCGAGCCGTGTCACCTTTGCACCTGAATGGGTGTGTTAATTTCTCTGCATGCATACGATTGAAGTCGTCCTGGCCATGCTGGTGGCCGTCGTCGCCAGCGGCTACCTGGTGAGAGTGCTGCCGCTGTCGTTGCCGCTGCCGCTGGTGCAGATCGGCCTCGGGGCGGTGATCGCCGGAGTGTTCAACCGCGGGCATGCGCTGCAGCCGGAAATGTTCTTCCTGCTGTTCCTCGATGGCTGGCGCATTCCCAAACAGGGTCTGTTCCGCGACAAAGGCGTGATCCTGGAGCTGGCGTTCGGCCTGGTGATCTTCACCGTGGTCGGCGCGGGGCTGTTGATCCACTGGATGATTCCGGTGATGCCGCTGGGGGTGGCGTTCGCGCTGGCGGCGCTCATCTCGCCGACCGATCCGGTGGCGGTGAGCTCGATTGCCTCGCGCATGCCGATTCCCAAGCGCCTGATGCACATTCTGGAAGGCGAGTCGCTGTTGAACGACGCCTCGGGTCTGGTCTGCTTCCGCTTTGCGGTGGCGGCGGTGATGACCGGTACCTTCTCGCTGGCCAGTGCCTCGCTCACCTTCCTGTGGGTCGCCGTGGCAGGTCTGGTGATCGGCGTGGCGGTCACCTTGGGCGTGTCCACCTTCCAGCGCTGGCTGTGGCGGCGCTTCGGCGAAGAACCGGGCGCGGCGCTGCTGGTCAACCTGCTGATTCCGTTCGCGGCCTACCTGCTGGCCGAAGAGGCGCAGGCGTCCGGCATTCTCGCCGCCGTGGCCGCCGGCATCACCATGAGCTACGTGGAGCTGACCGGCCGTGTGTCCGGCAGCATGCGCGTACAGCGCACGGCCGTGTGGAACATGCTGCAGTTCAGCTTCAACGGCATCATGTTCGTGCTGCTGGGCGAGCAGTTGCCCGGCATCGTCGAGCGCGCCATCGCCACCGTGAACGAAAGCGGTCACCACAGTGCGTGGTGGTTGCTGGTGTACGTGGTGGTGATCAACCTGACCCTGGTGCTGCTGCGCCTGGCATGGGTATGGCTGTCGCTGCGCTGGAGCCTGCTGCGTGCCAAGGTGCGCGGCGAACAGCGGGCAGGTACCCCCTGGCGGGTGGTGGTGGCGACCTCCGTGGCCGGCGTGCGCGGTGCGATCACCCTGGCCGGCGTATTGACCCTGCCGCTGTTCCTGCCGGACGGCTCGGCGTTCCCGGCGCGTGACCTGGTGATCTTCCTGGCCGCGGCGGTGATTCTGGTCTCGCTGGTCGGGGCCAGCGTGGTGCTGCCGTTCCTGCTGAAGGGGCTGCAGTTGCCCGCAGACGGCGAGGGCCGCAAGGAAGAGGACCTGGCGCGCCGGCTGGCGTCCAAGGCGGCGCTGGCCGGCGTGGAGCGCATGCGGCAACAGCTGGTGCAGAACCAGACAACGGAGAACGTGCAGCTGTACAACGACGCGGCGTCGCGGGTGAGCCTGTTGTACCAGCGCAATCTGGAGAAGGAGCACGGCCCGGACGCGGACCCGGAGAAGGTGCAGCGGATGGAGCAGGGTTACCGCCAGCTGCGCAATGCCGGATTGACCGCCGAGCGTGAGGAGCTGTTCCGGCTGACACGGCGCGGCAGCATTTCCGACGAGATCGCGCGCCGCCTGATCCGCAATCTGGACCTGCTGGAGACGCGGCAGCGGGATTGAACCCGCACGGCCACAGGCCGTTCCGGTTCAATCCCGCGTAGAGCCACGCCCTGCGTGGCTTCGCGGTGCCGGAACG
>JAEWLO010000004.1 GCA_023457475.1 Pseudomonadota bacterium
CCACGGTGGTGATCACCCAGGTGCCGTTCGCGGTGCCGACCGATCCGCAGACCTCCACGCTGAGCGAGTGGATGGAAAGCCGTGGCTTGAACGCGTTCAACCTGATCGCGATTCCGCATGCATTGCGCACGTTGACCCAGTTCGCCGGTCGTCTGATCCGCACCTCGACCGATACCGGCCGGGTGATCATTCTCGATTCGCGGTTGATCAGCAGGCGTTACGGCAAACGCATCATCGATGCGCTGCCGCCGTTCAAGAGGGTGATCGGGTGATGTGTTGACCGACCCGCCGGTCGACGGGGATCATCGGAGCGGTAGGGTCGGTTCCCAAACGACTGCCGATCCTGCCGCCTGGTGCTGTAACGCATGACCCTTGCCGGCGGCGTCTTCGCCGAAGGTCATGCCTTTGCCGGCCGATCACCGTCAACGGCAGTCGATAGGGATGCGACCCTACCGAGGTCGCGCACCGCACCCTTGTCCGCACTGGTCGCCAACAGGGCATACGCCTTCAACGCCCCCGTCACCTTGCGCGGCCGCGCCTCGCGGGGCGTCCACCCCAGCGCGTCCTGCTCCACACGCCGTGCAGCCAGCGTCGTCTCATCCACCAGAAGATCGATCCGCCGCGCCGGAATGTCTATCCGGATGCGGTCGCCTTCCTGCACGAGCCCGATCCCCCCGCCTGCCGCCGCTTCCGGCGACGCATGCCCGATCGACAGCCCGGAGGTGCCGCCGGAAAAACGCCCATCGGTGAGCAGCGCACATGACTTCCCCAACCCCTTCGACTTCAGGTAGCTGGTCGGGTACAGCATTTCCTGCATGCCGGGCCCCCCGCGCGGGCCTTCGTAGCGGATCACCACCACGTCGCCCGCGACCACCTCATCGGCCAGAATTCCCTGCACCGCAGCGTCCTGGCTCTCGAACACACGCGCGCGTCCTTCGAACACATGGATGGATTCATCCACGCCGGCGGTCTTCACCACGCAACCGTCCTCCGCCAGGTTCCCGCGCAGTACCGCCAACCCGCCTTCTGCGGAGTAGGCATGCGCCACGTCGCGGATGCAGCCCTCGCTGCGGTCCACGTCCAGCGTCGGCCAGCGCGTGGCCTGGCTGAAGGCCACCTGGGTCGGTATGCCGGCAGGACCGGCGCGGAAGAACTCGCCCACCTTGGCGTCGTCGCTCACCGCCACATCCCAGCGTGCGATGGCATCGGACAGCGTGCGGCTGTGCACGGTCGGCACGTGCTGGTGCAGCAATCCACCGCGCGCCAGTTCCCCCAGGATGCCGTAGACGCCCCCCGCGCGATGCACATCCTCCATGTGGTACTTCGGTGTATTCGGGGCCACCTTGCACAGCTGCGGCACGCGGCGCGAGAGCGCGTCGATGGCGTGCAGGTCGAAGTCCACCTCGGCTTCCTGCGCGGCCGCCAGCAGATGCAGGATGGTATTGGTGGACCCGCCCATGGCGATGTCCAGCGTCATCGCGTTCTCGAACGCTTCGCGGGTGGCGATGCCGCGCGGCAGCGCGGTAGGGTCTTCGCCGCCGTACCAGCGATGGCACAGCTCCACCACCAGTCGCCCGGCGCGACGGAACAGCTGCTCGCGGTCCGCGTGCGTGGCCAAGGTGGACCCGTTGCCCGGCAGCGAAAGCCCCAATGCTTCGGTGAGGCAGTTCATCGAATTGGCGGTGAACATGCCCGAGCACGAACCACAGGTCGGGCACGCGCTGCGCTCGTACTCGGCGACCTTCTCATCCGGCGCGCTTGCGTCGGCGGCGATCACCATCGCGTCCACCAGGTCCAGCTTGTGGTCGGCCAGGCGGGTCTTGCCCGCTTCCATCGGTCCACCGGACACGAACACCACCGGAATGTTCAACCGCAGCGCGGCCATCAGCATGCCGGGGGTGATCTTGTCGCAGTTGGAAATGCACACCAGCGCGTCGGCGCAGTGCGCGTTGACCATGTACTCCACCGAGTCGGCGATGATCTCGCGGCTGGGCAGCGAATACAGCATGCCGTCGTGGCCCATGGCGATGCCGTCATCCACCGCGATGGTGTTGAATTCCTTGGCCACGCCGCCGACCTGCTCGATCTCGCGTGCCACCAGCTGGCCCAGGTCCTTGAGGTGCACGTGGCCGGGCACGAACTGGGTGAACGAATTGGCGATGGCGATGATCGGCTTGTGGAAGTCGGCGTCGGTCATCCCGGTGGCACGCCACAGGGCGCGGGCACCGGCCATGTTGCGGCCGGCGGTGGAGGTGCGGGAACGGTATTCAGGCATGGGGCTGGCGAACGATCTGGCTTGCCGTACGGCGGGGTTTTCCCGATTCTGCCCAATTTTTCCGGTTGCGTTTGCAACCACCGGAGCCCAGGCAAACTGAAACGCCGTTCATGTTTTAAGCCGTTCCGATGCCGGATGACGGCCCGGATGAGGCATCATGGGGCGGATAACCGCACACAGGGGGCATGACGCCATGAAACGTTCCAGGACCACCGCGCTGTTGCTGATGAGCGCCGCGCCGCTGCTGTTCACCGCCTGCTCCAAGGATGAAGGCGTGCAGGTGCAGGAAGGGCTGTACACCTCGGTGCAGGCCTGTACCGATGCCACGGGTGACCCGTCGGCGTGCCGCACGGCGTTCGCCGAGGCGCAGCAGCAGTCGGCCGATGCCGCTCCCAAGTACGCCTCGCGTGCCGAATGCGAAGCCGACTACAACGCTGAGCAGTGCGTGGAACAGAAGACGTCCACCGGTCATTCGTTCATCGGGCCGATGATGATGGGCTTCTTCATGTCGCAGATGCTCAACAACCGGGGAGCCGGCCTGGCGCAGGCTCCGGCGGCCAGCCCGGCCTACCAGGACAAGGCCAACGGCTGGGGTCGTCCGGCTCCGGGCGGCAGCGGCGGCCTGAACACCAACAGCGGCATCGGCGCGGGCAAGGCCGGCCTGGCTCCGGTCACCGCGACCCCGAACCGTGCCGTGACCGCCAGCCGTGGCGGCTTCGGCAGCACCAGCAGCGGCCGCAGCAGCGTCGGCGGCTGATCCATGCAGCGTGTGCGCATTGCCGAGCGCAGCCAGTGGCGCGCCCGGGCCGAGGAAGCCGGCTTCCGCTTCCACACCATCGACGGCCTGCCGTACTGGGATGAAACCGCGTACTACGCCTTCACCCTGCGGCAGATCGAGCAGGACATCGAAGACCCCAGCGCCGAGGTGCATGCCATGGCGCTGGACCTGGTGGACGAGGTGGTGCGCAGCGAACAGCTGATGGACCAGCTGGCCATTCCGCCGGCCTTCCGGGACTGGATCGCCGGCAGCTGGCAGCGGCGCGAGCCGCACCTGTATGGCCGGCTGGATTTCGCCTATGACGGTAACGGCCCGGCGAAGCTCTACGAGTTCAATTACGACACGCCCACCTCGCTGTTCGAGGCGTCGTTCTTCCAGTGGCAGTGGCTCGAAGACCAGCGCAACCAGGGCCGCCTGCCGGCCCATGCCGACCAGTTCAACGCGATCCACGAGGCCCTGGTGGAGCGCTTCGGCCAGTTGGCCGCGCAGCTGCCGCCGCCGCTGTATTTCAGTGCGGTAGGCAGTTCAGAGGAAGACCAGGGCACGGTGGCCTACCTGCGCGACTGCGCCGCCCAGGCCGGGTTGCGTGGCCAGGCGATCGACATCGAGGACATCGGGCTGTCCGAGGACGGGCGCTTCACCGCGCTGGATGACACGGTCATCGGCAGCCTGTTCAAGCTGTACCCGCTGGAAGACCTGATGACCGAGTCGTTCGGTCAGGCGCTGCCGGGTTCGGGGGTTCAGCTGCTGGAGCCGGCCTGGAAGGCGGTGCTCAGCAACAAGGGCGTGCTGCCGCTGCTGTGGCAGCGCCATCGCGGCCA
>JAEWLO010000005.1 GCA_023457475.1 Pseudomonadota bacterium
GGCCTGGACCACGCGCTGCAGCAGGCCACCCGCCTGCTGCGCCCCGGCGCGCGCGTCGTGGTGCTGGCCGATCCAGCGGGCGCGGCCGGCGTGCCGCTGTCGCGCTGGACCGCGCTGGGTCTGCACCACGACGTCCAGCTGATGCTGCTGGTCGATCCGCTCGAGCTGGCCCCGCCGTCGGCATTGCTGCCGTTCCAGTCGCAGCCCCATCCGGTGTTGCTGGACCTCGAAGACGATGCAGTGCGCGATCACTGGGAGCAGCGCTTCGTCGCACCGCTGGACGCCCTGCAACAGACCCTGGGCGCACGCCGCATCCAGGTGCATGTGATCGCCAGCGACGATCCCAGCGACGCCTGGCTGGGACGGCAGCCCACGGCGGTGGTGGCATGACGCTGCCGATCGCCACCCTCGTGCTGCGCGATGTGCATCGCGTACCGGCCCCCTCGTGGTGGCCACCGCCGCCCGGCTGGTGGATCGTGCTGGGGGGTGCGGCACTGCTGATGCTGGTCATCGCTGCGCGTCAGGCAGGGAAACGTCGTCAGCGCCGTCGATGGCAGCAGGTCTTCGACGCCGCCGTGGCAACCGCCCCTGATCCGCCGGCGCAGGTCGCGGCGATGACCGAACTGCTTCGCCGTGCCGCGCGTCGTCGCGAGCCGGGGGCCGAACTGCTCGAAGGGCAGGCCTGGCTGGCTTGGCTGGACCGGAATGCGCCCGCCGCCAAGGGCGACGCAGCATTCGCACTGGGCAGCGGTCAACTCCTGCTGGACGGAGCCTACCGGCGCACAGTGGACGCCGGTGCAGTGGCGCGCGTGCTCCCCCTCGTGCGGCACCGCTTCGTACAGCTCATGGCCGGGCAGCGTCGATGAGCGCGTTCGTGCTGCCGTCGTGGGCCAGCCTGCCTGATACGCTCGCCTGGGCGTGGCCGTGGGCGTTGCTTGCCCTCCCGCTGCCCTGGCTGATGCGCTGGTTTCCCCGGCCGGCCGATGCAGGGCCGGCGCTGCGCGTACCTTACGCCGCCGACGCGCTGGCCGCGCTGGGCACGTCGCAACGATTGCTCTCCCCGTTTCGCCTCGGACGCGTTCTGCTGTGGCTGGCCTGGATCGCCCTGTGCGTGGCCGCTGCCCGTCCACAGCAGTTGGGTGAGCCGGTCGTGCCGCCGCAGCAGGGGCGGCAGATGGTCCTCGCCGTGGATTTCTCCGGCAGCATGAGCGAAGCGGACATGCGGCTGGGCCCGCAGGTGGTGCAGCGCGTCCAGGCTGCCAAAGCGGTGCTGGCCGATTTCCTTGACCGCCGTGCCGGTGACCGCGTCGGCCTGCTGATCTTCGGTGACCGCGCCTATACGCTCACCCCGATCACCGGCGATCTCGCCACGGTCCGCAGCCAGCTTGGCGACAGCGAACTGGGCCTGGCCGGGAACAACACCGCCATCGGCGACGCCATCGCACTGGGCGTGAAGCGGCTGCGTGAGCAGCCGCAGGGCCAGCGGGTGCTGATCCTGCTCACCGACGGCGTCAGCAACGCAGGCGTGCTGACGCCCCTGCGCGCGGCCGAACTGGCGGCGACGGAGGGCGTGCGGGTGTACACCATCGGGTTCGGCGGGGACGGTGGTCTGCGCATGTTCGGTGTCCAGATCGCCGCCGGCCAGGACCCCGTGGACGAAGCGACGCTGCAGCAGATCGCCGCGATGACCGGCGGCCGCAGTTTCCGTGCGCGCGATACCGATGAACTGGCCGGCATTTATGCCGAGCTGGATCGCCTCGAGCCGGTAGCGGCACCGGGTGAAGCGGTGAGGCCACGGCTGGAGCGCTACGCGTGGCCGCTCGGGGTTGCGCTGCTGCTGGGCGCGCTGGCGTGGCTGTTGCCACGGCGGTGGCGGGGATGAATCTGTCGATGGACACCCTGGCCGCGCTGCATTTCCTGCGACCGACCGCGCTGTGGGCCCTGCTCGGGCTGCCGTTGATCGTCCTGCTGTGGCGGTGGCGACGTCATCGCGGCAGCGTGTGGCGGCACGCCGTGGACGCCCATCTGCTGCCGCATCTGCTGGCCGCAGGCAGCCGACGCCGGGCGGGTGGGCTGGTCCTGGTGCTGTGCGGCTGGACCCTGGCAGTGCTGGCACTGGCCGGGCCCAGCGTGCGGCAGCTGCCGCAACCGGTGTGGCAGACCCCTTCACCCCTGGTGGTGGCGTTGGATCTGTCCAGCCGCACCCGGGCCTCGGACCTGCCGCCCTCGCGTCTGCTGCAGGCACGCGCCAAGCTGGCCACGCTGCTGCGCGAACGGCAGGATGGCGAAATCGCACTGCTCGTCTATGCAGACGATGCGTTCACCGTGGCCCCGCTCACGTCCGATCGTGCCAACGTCGCGCTGTACCTGGATGCGTTGGACCCGCAGGTGATGCCGCGCGACGGGCAGCACGCGGCACGTGCCCTCGATGTGGCGGTCCTGCTGCTGCAGCAGTCCGGTGCCTCCCGGGGCGACATCCTGCTGATCACCGACCGCAGCGATGCTGCCGACCTGCAGTCAGCGGCCCACGCCTCCGCGCAGCAGATGCGGGTCTCGGTGCTCGGGTTGGGCACGCCCACCGGTGCCGCGTACCGGGCCGACGATGGGCAGATCGCACGCGCACAGCTGGAGGAACCCGGCCTGCGCGCGCTGGCGAGCGCAGGCGGCGGGCACTACGCGCGCCTGACCGGCGACGATGCCGATCTGCGCGCACTCGGCGTCCTGCAGGCCCGCAGCGCCGGCGCTGGCAGCGGGCAGGACGGTGGACGGGCGTGGCAGGACGACGGCTACTGGCTGCTTCCGCCGCTCATGCTGCTGGCGCTGTTCGCCTTCCGGCGTCGCGGACTGGCGATGGTGGCGCTGCTGTGCGTGCTGGCCCCGCTGTCGCTTCCCCTGCCGGCACAGGCGGCCGAGCGCGACTGGTGGCAGCGTCCGGACCAGCGCGAGCAGGCACGGGTCGAGACCGGCATCACGGCGTACCGGCAAGGTGACTTTGCCGAAGCCCAGCGCCAGTTCGAGCAGGTGCGGAGTGCCGAAGGCCGCTACAACCTGGGCAATGCCCTGGCCCGCCAGGGTGAGTACGACGCCGCCATTGCCGCCTACGACGCCGCGCTGACGCTGCGCCCCGGCATGCCGGATGCCGTGGCCAACCGCGCCGCGGTCGATGCTGCGCGCCGCCGCAAACCGCCGCCGGGCGCGAACGGGCAGGGGCAGCAGAACAGGCAGGATCAACAGGGCCAGCCGCGTCCGGGTGATCAGCAGACGCAACCCGACCCGCAGAACACCGCGAAGGCGGGCAAGGGTCCACCCCCGGCAACGCCGGAGCAGGGGGCCGCATCGCAACCGGACGCCACCCCGGATCCCGCGGCGCAGGCGCAGGCGGATGCCGCCCAGCGCGAACGCATGCGCCAGGCCCTGCAGCGGCAGGCGGGGACAGTCCGGCCTGACGAACCCGATGCCCCTGCCGAATCCGCGCGGGAGCGTGAGCAACGTCAGGCGGTCGAGGCCTGGATGCGGCGCGTGCCCGACGACCCGGGCAGCCTGCTGCGCAACAAGTTCCAACTGGAAAACGAACGCAGGAAACGGGAAGGACGATGACCGCACTGGCTTCCACGCGACACCTTGCCCGTGCGCTGCTCGGGCTGCTGCTGGCTGTGTGCGGCCTGGCGCAAGCACAGAATCCTGATGGCAACGACACCTCGCCCGGGCGTGGCACCGCCACCGCGTTCGTGGAAATGGAGGTGGATGACACCACCCCGTACGTGCAGCAGAGCGTCGGCGTGGTGGTACGCCTGTACTACGCCTCGCAGCTGCTGTCCGGCGAACTGGGGGTCGACGCGCCGGACGGGGCATCGATGCAGCGGATCGGGCAGGACCGCAGCCTGGTGCGCGACGTCAACGGACGCCGTTACAATCTGGTGGAACGCCGCTATCTGCTGATCCCCGAACGCAGCGGCAGCCTGCGTGTCCCGGGTGCCCGCTTCGAAGGGCGCGCGGCGGGCGGATTCTTCGACGAAATGTTCGGGCGGGGCGATGCCCGGTTGCGGGCGGCGGCACCGGACCACGTGATCGAGGTCCGGCCGCAGCCGGCGCAGGCACCCCAGCCCTGGCTGCCCCTGCACGATCTGCGGCTGCGCTATACCGCGGCCCCGACCCGCGGGCGTGTCGGCGAGGCGCTCACCGTGGTGGTGGAGGCCGTGGCCGATGGGGCAACCGCCGCGCAGTTCCCGGAGCTGCCGCCGCTGGACGTCGGAGCCGGCGCGCAGGTGTTTGCCGAGCCCGCGCAGTTCAACGAGACCTTCAACGGCAGCACGCCGCAGCTCACCCTCACGCGCCGCTATTCCATCGTGCCGCGCCAGGCCGGTCCGCTGCAGGTGGCCGGGCCACGCGTGCCGTGGTGGGACGTGCGCGCCGGACAGGCACGTACCGCGACGCTGCCGGACCTGGCGATGGAGGTGGGACCGGGAACCGGGGCGGATGCGGCCTCGCCGCCGCCGGTTGACACCCGGGAAGCCTTGCCGGGCGGTCCCGATGCGCTGCCCGCCGCGATCGTGCCGTCACCGGCCGGCGCACCGACCTGGCCGTGGGGCTGGATCGCCGCCGCGGGATTCGCCCTGCTGTGGCTGCTGACCCTGGCCTGGGGCTGGCGTCGCCGGCGTTCTCCGACCGTTGTTACCCCCGCGTCGGAAGCATCGCCGGCCAAGGCCCCTCCGCTGTCCCTGCTGCGCCATCAGCTGGACGCCGGCAGCGTCGATGAGATCATCGCGACGCTGGCGGCGATGGCCGGGGTGAGTGGCGAGGCGGCGGTTATGGACCGGCTGGCCGATCCCGCCCAGCGCCAGGCGCTGCAGGGCATGCAGGCCGCGCGCTGGAGCCGCGACGGCGGCGGCGTGGGGGAGGCCCGCCAGACGTTGCGCAAGGCCTTCCATGACGGACCGCACTGGTGGCCGCCCGCTGCGGTCGACAACACTGGCCTGCCGCCTCTGTATCCACCGCAGCGCTGAGGGGGGCACCGGCGGGCTCCGTCGGCTTTGCTAAGCTGTCCGATCACCACAGGAACACCGCTCGATGACCGACGCCATGAACACCGTGCAGACCCCGCCGGGGCAGACCCCGCCGCGCAGGAAACTGCCCCTGCACTGGAAAATGGGCATCGGTTTCGGGTTGGGCCTGGTCCTCGGCCTGATCGTCCACGCGCTGGGCGGCAGCTTGCCCGGTGTGATGGATGCCGCGCGTGCCGTGATGACCTACGTCACCACCCCGCTGTCCGGACTGTTCCTCAACCTGATTTTCATGCTCATCGTTCCGCTGATCTTCTCGGCGCTGGTGATGGGCGTTTCGGAGATGGGCGACATCCGCGCCCTGGGCCGGATCGGCTGGAAGACCCTGGCCTATACCGTGATCCTGTCCGGCGTGGCCGTTGGCCTGGGTCTGGTCCTGGTCAACGTGCTCAAGCCCGGCGTGGGCGTCGACCCGGCCATGGCGGCCCAGCTGCTGAGCGAGAACGTCGAACGCAGCAAGGAGATCGTCGCCAACATCGGTGAACAGCCCAAGGGCATGGACATGCTGCTGTCCATCGTGCCCAGCAACGTGCTGGCAGCGGCATCGAGCAATGGCGCGATCCTCTCGCTGATGTTCTTCGCGCTGATGTTCGGCATCGGCATGGTGCTTTCCCCCGAGGAAAAGGTCCGCACCCTGCGCAAGGGCATCGAGGGCGTGTTCGAGATCTCGATGACCCTGATCAACCTGGTCATCCGCCTGGCCCCGTACGCGGTGGCCTGCTTCATGTTCAACCTGGCCGCCATCTTCGGCTTTGACCTGCTCATCCGCCTCGGGGCCTACGTCGGCGTCGTGGTCCTCGCGCTGGGCCTGCACATGGTGGTGACCTACGGCATCGCGGTGTGGCTGTCCGGGCGTTCGCCGCTGGCCTTCTTCCGCGACACCCAGGAAGCCACGGTGATGGCGTTCTCCACCGCGTCCAGCAACGCCACCCTGCCGACCGCGCTGCGCGTGGCTGACCAGATGGGCCTGCCGCAGCGCGTCTCGCGCTTCGTACTGACCGTAGGCGCCACCGCCAACCAGAACGGCACCGCGCTGTTCGAGGGTGTCACCGTGATCTTCCTCGCACAGTTCTTCGGCGTGGAGTTGAGCATCACCCAGCAGCTGACGGTCATGGTCGTCTGCATCCTGGGTGGCATCGGCACGGCAGGCGTGCCCTCCGGCTCGCTGCCGGTGGTGGCCATGATCTGCGCCATGGTCGGCGTCGACCCGATGGGCATCGGCCTGATCCTCGGCGTGAACCACTTCCTGGACATGTGCCGCACCGCGCTGAACGTCACCGGCGACCTCGCGCTGACCACGCTCGTCGCCAAGGGCGAGCCCGACGACACTTCGCCACCGGCACCTGTCGCTTCTGCCAATTGAAGGCGTGACGGATGCCATGGAACATGCACGGCGCATGGAGGCGCCGGCATTGGCGTCGTGCGAACAAGGAGTCTGTATGAAAGTGTCGTATCTGTTGGTTGCTCTGTTCGGCATGCTGGCTTTCGAGGCCAGCGCGCAGTCGGAGTGCGCCAACTACAAGAAGGAAGGCAGCCTCTTTTCCGGTCGCCGATTCACCAACTGGGACATCGTACCGGTGAGTCCGGATGTCGCAATGAAGCGCATCAAGATCGAAGCAGTCGGCTCGGGCCTCATTCTCAAAGCCGAAGACAAGGACGCTGGCCTGCTGGTGTTCGAGCAACACCTCTCCGGTGGTACCGGCCAGATCACGATGCCGTCGAACGTGGTCGTCACCCCTGAAGGAAAGGCGGCCTCGAAAGTCGCGGTCACCCGCACCGTGCCGTCCGGCTACGCCACCGGGGAGGGCTACCAGCGCGAGTCGCTGTGCTTCCTGATCAATGCGGCGTACGGAAAGAAGTAAAAGCGTGACGGATGTCTCATTTAACGGTGGCGACGGTTGAGTAATTGCTCCTTTCGCGTCCGCCATGGATACTGGCCCCGCGCATGGAAGGCGCCGGGGTTGGCGTCGTGCGGGGAAAGGAGCAAAGCAATGAAGAAGATGTATCTGGTCGTGGCCACACTGGGAATGCTGGCCTTCGATGTCAGCGCCAAGTCGGAGTGCCCGAACTACCAGGTGGAAGGCAGCTACCTGGCCGGCCGCCGTTTCAGCAACTGGGACATCGTACCGGTGGCGGCGGACGTGGCCTTCAAGCGGATCAAGATCGAGGGCGTGAGCTCGGGTCTCACCCTGGTGAACGAAGACAAGGAATCGGGCCTGCTGATGTTCCAGCAGAGCGTTTCGGGCGGCAAGCGCGGTGAGATCACCCTGCCGTGGAACGTGGTGATCTCGCCGGAAGGCAAGACCTCGTCCAAGGTCAAGATCACCAAGAACACCCCGGCTGGCTACATGACCGGTGAGAAGTTCCAGAAGGACTCGATGTGCGCCGTGATCAACTCGGCCACCGGCGAGGCCTGAGGCCTGAGGCCACGTGAACGGAAACGCCCCGCTGAGCGGGGCGTTTCTTGTTCAGTCCCCTGTTCATGTCTGGAGAAGCAGCCCCCTTTGTCAAGGGGGCGCGCCGGCAGGCGGGGGATAGGAGGCATGCTGGGCACGGACTGGCGCAGCACAAGCGCGTTGGCGCTTGAGCTGCGACAATACCGTGCCCGCAGATTCGCGGCCGCCTCCCGACCCCGACAGAACCATGACGCAGCCCACCCGCCGCCAGTTGGCCAACGCCATCCGCTTCCTTGCCGCTGATGCGGTCGAAACCGCCAAGTCCGGGCATCCCGGCATGCCGATGGGCATGGCCGATATCGCCGAAGTGCTCTGGAACGATTACCTCCGTCACAACCCGAACAATCCGAAGTGGTTCAACCGTGACCGCTTCGTGCTCTCCAACGGCCACGGCTCGATGCTGCAGTACGCACTGCTGCACCTGAGCGGCTACGACCTGCCGATCGAGCAGCTCAAGCAGTTCCGCCAGCTGGGCAGCAAGACCGCTGGTCACCCGGAACACCATGAAACCCCCGGGGTGGAAACCACCACCGGCCCGCTGGGCCAGGGCC
>JAEWLO010000006.1 GCA_023457475.1 Pseudomonadota bacterium
CGCCTCGGCCTCGCGGCCGAGCTGGCCGGAGTGGTACTGGCGCAGCTTCAGCCGGCCGCCGGTTTTTTCTTCGAGCTGCTGGCCGATCCACTTCACCGCGGTCACGGTGGGGTAATCGGCCACATGCACGTCGGTGGCGGTGAGCAGCTGCGCGCCATCAGGCGCGCCGCCGGTGCCGCGTGAACACCCCGACAGCACCGCCGCGCCAAGCGCGCCGGCACTGGTGGTCAGGAAACGTCTGCGAGTAATCATCTGCGCCCTCCCAAGCGACTCGCCATGGCTGCACGGTTACCCGGCGGCGATGGCCCTGCAGGTAATGTCGCCGTAACCGGCGAAACGGATCAGTGCCTGTTGGCCTACGGCGATGTCATGGATACCGGTGGCATTGCCACTGGCGATGAGATCGCCGGCCTTGAGCGGACGGCCACGGCGCGCCGAACGCGCCAGCGCGAACGCATAGGCCGTACGCAGCCCGCCGGGCAGGTGGGTGGCACCGCCGGTGCCGACCACCTGGCCTTCGATGCGGGTTTCGGCGCGCAGCTGTGCGTCGTCCAGGACGGTCCAGTTCGGAATTTCCGGGCCCAGGATCAGGCCATTGTTGTTGCCGAAGTCACTGACCACCACGCGCGGGCCCAGCTGGTTGATGGTGGCGAGCGGGCTGCTGGCCACTTCCACGCCGATGAACAGGCGGGCGGGCAGGGCCTCGGCTTCTTCCGGGGTCCAGTCCAGCTTGTCGGCCGGGGCATCTTCCAGCAGTTCGATCACGTACTCGGCCTCGACCGCGCCGAAGCCGCCGACGAACACCGGGATATCCACTGTTCCACCGGTAGCATTCCAGAGCTGACGTTGGAAGATCGGGCCCAGCAGGCGGTCGTCCCCGGAGCCATCGCGGCGCTCGGCGGCGATGTAGCCGACCTTCCAGCCGACCACCTGGTCGTTCCACTGGCCGATGGCCAGGTCCTGCACCTGATAGGCCGTGACCAGGTCCTCCGGGATGGTCCCGGGGAAGTCCGGCAGTGCCTGACCCTGCTGGCGGGCGGTGACGAAGGCGCTGGCGATGCTGCCCAGCCCCTGTGCTGGCAGGTCCTGATTGCCGTGTTCGTTGCTCAAGCGGATCTCCCGGTGATTTGTTGCACTGCCCATCGACAGCGCTTGGATGAGCTGTATATGGTAAACCGGTGTCATTGGCAATGTGCAGCGCGTCAGAACCGTTCAGGTCCCGCCGCGCGGACGTTTCAACCCAGCTGAAGGATCCTGAGCGGATGCGGTGTGCTGTCCTGAACGTGTTGCTGGCCGGCGGTGTGCTGGCCCTGGCCCTGCCGGGTGCCGGCACCGCCGCCGAGCGTGCGGTGCCACGGACCGAGCCCGCGGTGGGCGCGGCTGAACGGATCGATCTCTGGCCCGCCGGCCAGGTACCGGGCGAACCCGCCTCCGCACCCGCCCCTCGCGTGATCGAGCGCAGCGACAACCCGGCGCTGCCGGACCGCTACGTCGACGGGGTCAGCGCGCCCTACATGGTCGTCTACCGGCCGGCGCACCCCAACGGCAGCGCGCTGCTGGTGGTTCCCGGCGGTGGCTACCAGCGCATCGTGCTGGACAAGGAAGGCACCGCGCTGGTGCCCGCCTTCGCCGAGCAGGGCGGGGTGACCCTGTTCGTGCTGCGCTATCGCCTGCCAACGGCATGCGCCGAACACGCCGCGACGCTCGACCCCGACCGCGTAGGGACACGCCATGCGTGTCCTCACAGTACCGACCCGCGCGACCGCCAGGCCGCCCTCGCCGACGCCCAACGCGCCCTGCGCGTCATCCGCCATGACGCCGCCCGCTGGCACCTCGACCCCCACCGCATCGGCGTGATTGGTTTCTCCGCCGGCGGCCACATCGCCGCCCGCCTGAGCACCGGCTTCGCTACCGCACTTCCCGGCCTCAATGACGCCATCGACCACGAGAGTGCCCGCCCGGACTTCGCCCTCCTGATGTACCCGGTGATCGACATGGGTGCACACGCGCACAGCGGCTCGCGCGAGCGCCTTCTGGGGCCAAACCCGGATGCCGCACTCGAGAGACAGTTCTCGATGCAGCACCACGTCACCAAAGACACGCCGCCCACCTTCCTGGTGCACGCACAGGACGACAACGTCGTCTCGGTGCACAACAGCCTTCTGTACTACGGAGCACTGCTGCAGGCCGGCGTACCGACCGAGATGCACCTGTTCGCCCACGGTGGCCACGGCTTCGGCGTGCGCCTGCCCCCCGACCTCACCACCACGCAATGGCCCACGCTGGCGCTGCGCTGGATGCAGGCACCGCACCCGAAGGCCACAACGCCATGAACACACCCGCCGACCTGCAGCGACGCCGCTTCCTGCGCGACAGCGCACGCTACGCCCTGCTGCTTGCTGCCGGCACCCTGCCACTGCTGGGCAGCGCCGGTACCGCCAACGCCACGACAACGGCTTCCCTGGCGCGCGTCCGCAGTGGCCGCCTGCGCGGCGAAGTGGTGGACGGCGTGCATCGCTTCCGGGGCATCCCCTACGGTGCCGATACGGCCGCCTATCGCTTCCAGCCCCCGCAACCGGAACTCCCGTGGCGCGGCGTGCGCAACGCGCTGGCCTATGGCAATGCCGCACCGCAGGGCAGCGTGGAAGGGCCGGGCAGCGAAGACTGCCTGTACCTCAACGTGTGGACTCCGGCACTGCGCGACGGCCGCCGCCGACCCATTCTCTTCTACATCCACGGCGGTGCCTACAACAACGGCTCGGGCAGCGACCCGCAGTACGATGGGGCCGCGCTGTGCCGGCGGGGCGACGTGGTCGTGGTGACGGTGAACCACCGGCTCAACGTGTTCGGGTATCTCTACCTGGCACAACTGGGCGACGCGCGCTTCGCCGATTCCGGCAACGTCGGTCAGCTGGACCTGATCCAGGCGCTGCAGTGGGTGCGCGAGCATGCGCAGGAATTCGGCGGTGATCCGGACAATGTCACCGTGTTCGGGCAGAGCGGCGGCGGCGCGAAGATCGCCACGCTGATGGCGATGCCGGCCGCGAAGGGACTCTTCCACCAGGCGTGGACCATGAGTGGCCAGCAGGTCACCGCCGCCGGACCGCGCGCGGCCACGCAGCGTGCACGGATTGCAATGGAGGCAGTGAACGCGCCGGACGTGGACACGTTGCTGCGCTTGCCCGCGGAGGCCTTGCTGGCGGCGACCAAGGCGCGCGATCCCTCGCGTGTGGAAAGCACCTCGTTGTACTTCGGTCCCGTGCTGGACGGCGGCGCACTGCCGGTGCATCCGTTCTGGCCGCAGGCCCCCGCGCAATCGGCCGACATTCCGATGGTGATCGGCAACACGCACGACGAGACGCGCGCCTTCCTCGGCCACGACCCTGCCAACTTCGAGCTGACCTGGGAAACGCTCCCCGCGAAGCTGGAGAAGGAGCAGTTCGTGGATCTGCTGCCGTCGGTGGTGATCGCCGAGTACCGGCGGCTGTATCCGCAGTACACGCCGTCGGAGGTGTTCTTCGCCGCCACCACGGCCGGGCGTTCCTGGCGCGGCGCGGTGGAAGAGCTGGAGGCGCGGGCACGTCAGGGCGCACCGACCTGGGCGTATCAACTGGACTGGGGTTCGCCGCTGGACGGTGGAAAGCTGCGCGCCTTCCATACGCTGGATATCCCGCTGGTGTTCGACAACCTGCTGGCCGAAGGTTCGCGCACCGGTGAGGGTGCCGACGCGCGACAGGTAGCGGCGGCCATGAGCGACGCGCTGCTGGCGCTCGCGCGGCGCGGGGATCCGAATCACGCGGGGTTGCCAACGTGGGAGCGCTACGGGCTTGAGCGACGGCAGACGATGCTGTTCGACGCGCCATCTCAATTGGCGGATGATCCGCGCGGCGGCGAGCGCATACTGTATGAACGCGTGCCCTTTGTGCAGCGCGGTACGCAGTGAGGTCTGCGAAGTAACGCATTCCGCGGTGAATTTCGGACATTTCCTACCGAACGTCCGTGATTGAAATCAAACAAAGCCTTAACGGGTATCGCCTAGACTGCGGTCATGGACGCGACCTGTCATGACTTCCCTCCGTTCCGTGGCCGTGATCGCCTGATCGCGGCAGTGGACCTTGCGGTAGCGCAGCACGATCCGCAGCGCATCGCCTTCTCGCTGCGCCACGCGCTGAGCGAAGCGATTGCGGACAGCCGCATCGAGCTGCCGCCCTGTGTGCACCAGCCGATTGAAGACCACTACGCGCGGCGCGAACTGTACCGCAGCCCGCAACACGGCTACAGCATCGTGGCGATGAGCTGGGGCCCGGGGCAGGGCACGCCGCTGCACGACCACAGTGGGCTGTGGTGCGTGGAAGGCGTGTGGCTGGGGCAGCTGGAAATCACCCAGTACCGGCTGCTGGAGCGCCACGGTGAACGTTTCCGCTTCCGTGCGGAGCCGTGCATCGTCGGTGACTGCGGCAGTGCGGGCAGTCTGATTCCACCGCACGAGTACCACACCATCCGCAATGCCTCGCCCGATCAACTGGCGATCTCGGTGCATGTGTACCAGGGCGAGATGACCCGCAGCGCGATCTTCGAGCCGGTGATGGGCGACTGGTACGAGCGGCGGATCAAGGAGATGGAGACCGACGCGGCGTAACGCCGGCGATCCCTGCCACTGCTTGCGCGGCGCGCGGTGCACGCGATGGCCTTGATCACCTGTGCAATGGAAACAGGCGCGCGTGTGGGACGCTTGGACGATGGGTACTGGGACGCTGGGGTACTGGCATGGTGGAATGCCGGGGCTGATGGGCTGCTGACACGCCCGAACGCGGGGGATGCCGGAACGCTGGGCATGCCGGAACGCTGGGGATGCCGGAACGCTGGGGATGCGGGGATGCGGGGATGCCCGGATGCCCGGATGCCCGGATGCCGGGATGCCGGGATGCCGGGATGCCGGTAGGGTCGGTCGCAAGACGACTGCCGTGAACCGTTCCACGTTCTGTAACGCATGACCTCAAACAACGAGACGCTTACAGACATCCCAACACTATTACCACCCTGATCCACCGAGGCGTGCAGCTCTCGTAGCGCCCGGCGCTGCCCGGCCCCGCGTGGGATCCGCCCCACGAT
>JAEWLO010000007.1 GCA_023457475.1 Pseudomonadota bacterium
CCCCCGGGCCGGCGTCTGCGTACGCCCGTTACTTCTGCTGCAGGAAGGCCAGCAGATCCTGGTTGACCTTGTCCTTATGGGTCTCGGTCAACCCATGCGGCGCACCCGGGTACACGATCAACTTCGCACCCGGAATCAGCTTGGCCGACATGCCGCCTGCCACATCGATCGGCACGATCTGGTCGTCATCGCCGTGGATGACCAGCGTGGGCACGTTGAACTTCTTCAGGTCGCCGCGGAAGTCGGTGGCCGAGAACGCCGCGATGGAGTCATACGTGTTCTTCTGGCCGGCCTGCATGCCCTGCGCCCACCACGCGTCGATCATGCCCTGCGACACCTTCGCACCCGGACGGTTGAAGCCGTAGAACGGGCCGGCGGGAATGTCACGGTAGAGCTGCGCGCGGTTTTCCAGCTGCGCCTTGCGCATGCCGTCGAACACTGCCAGCGGCACGCCGCCCGGGTTGTCGGCGGTCTTGAGCATCATCGGCGGCACCGCACTGATCAGCACGGCCTTCTTCACCTTGCCGGTGCCGTGACGGCCGATGTAGCGCGCCACTTCGCCGCCGCCGGTGGAGAAGCCGACCAGGGTGACGTCCTTCAGGCCAAGTGTGTCGATGACCGTGGCCAGGTCGTCGGCATAGTGGTCCATGTCATTGCCGTCCCACGGCTGGCTCGAGCGGCCATGGCCGCGACGGTCGTGAGCGACTACGCGATAACCGTGTTCGGCCAGGAACATCATCTGCGCGTCCCAGCTGTCCGAGTTCAGCGGCCAGCCGTGGCTGAAGGTCACCACCGGGCCGTCTTTCGGGCCCCAGTCCTTGTAATAGAGCTGCACGCCGTCGGCCGTGGTGATGGTGCTGGCGGTGCGGGCGATGGCGGTGATCTCGGCCGGGCGGACCGGTTCGGCGGCCTGGGCGGAGAGGCCGGCCTGGATGGATAGGGCCAGGACGGTGGCAGCGAGGGTGCGGGTGACGATGTGCATGGCGGTGCTCCTGTTGGTTGGGTTTCGACAGGGGCTACTTTGCGCCGATGATGCGGACGATGGGTTGCGTATTGTCCAGATTATTTGATTGTTCGTACAAACTGCCCTGCTGGTCGCATCTGCGTTGACCGGCCACCCTACCTACTGGTAGGGTGGCATCATCTCGAAACGGAACCGGCTCCATGTACGCCGATCTCTCGCCCAAGGCGGCCGAAATCGTCAGCCACGCGCGTCACCTGCTGGAGAACGGCGGGTACAACGGTTTCAGCTACGCCGACATCTCGGCACAGGTGAAGATCAGCAAGGCCAGCATCCATCACCACTTCCCCACCAAGGCCGAGCTGGTGCGCGAGGTGGTCATGCGCTACCGCGCCGAGGCACGCGAAGGCCTGAGCCTGCTGGAGAAGCAGCTGGCCAACCCCGCTGCCGAGCTCACCGCCTATACCGACTACTGGTCCACCTGCATCAGCGGCGGCACTTCCTCGTTCTGCATCGGCGCGATGCTGGCGGCCGAGTTGCCGAGCATTCCCGCAGAAGTGGCAGTGGAAGTGCGCGGCCATTTCGAGGACCTCACCGCCTGGTTGAGCGCGACCCTCGAACGCGGCGCGGCGGCCGGCCAGTTCACGCTGGATGCATCGCCCGAGATTGAAGCCAAGGTGTTCATGGCGGCCGTGCACGGTGCCATGTTGGCGGCGCGCGGGCTGGGCGACCCGAGTGCGTTTGAGTCGCTTGTGCACGTTTCAGTGCGGCGGATTCTGCGCGCTCCTTGATCCTTTTCCATCTCTGATGACTGCCCGGTAACAGGTACCGGGCACCTCGATACTTTCTGCGCCCAACGAACCTACCTACTAGTTGGTTTATTCACCTTCCACCCTGGAGAGCATCATGCAAACCGCCGCACTTTCCCCCGCCCCCACCAACGAGACATGGCTGCAGCGCTATTACTTCCTGCGCGCAGGCGTTTCCATTCTCTGGATCGCCCTGGCCGTAGCCGTTGGCAAACACATGCCGGTAATGGGCGCGGCGCTGATGGTGCTGTATCCCACCTGGGACGCACTGGCCAACTACATCGACGCACGCCGCTCGGGCGGCTTGGGCAGGAACCCCACACAGGCACTCAACCTTGGCGTCAGCATCATCACGGCAGCAGCCATCGGCTGGGCGCTCACCCTCGGCATGCCGGCCACCATCAAGGTGTTTGGTGCATGGGCCATCTTCTCCGGCCTGCTGCAGCTGGGCACCGCGGTGCGCCGCTGGAAGCGCGCGGGCGGGCAGTGGGTGATGATCCTCAGTGGCGCGCAGTCTGCCGCAGCCGGTGTGTTCTTCTTCAAGCAGGCCACCAGTGGCGCGCCGCTGGATGTCACCACTGTTGCGCCGTATGCAGGACTGGGCGCGTTCTATTTCCTGGTCTCGGCGATCTGGCTGACGGTGAAGAAGGCGCGCGCGCGGTCACGGGGGTGAGTTGTTGGCGCTTTGCGCCACCTTTCTCATATCTTGCGCGCGTGCGACATCACCCAATGCCCTCGCGATGAAAGCGGCGTCTCCGTTGCCTTCATCCGTACATGCGCTCAGATACGCGGTGATTTCTTCTGGTGTCCGGAGGTATCCGGCCACGTCGAACGGCTCAAGCTGAGTCTTCGTGTTTGCTTGCATGGTGATGGTGCACCTGATGGAGGCCGGGATGCATGGCTCAATCGGTTGAATGTAGCCTACGGCCCCCACCCCTTCAAAAGGGCTTGTCGTATTCGAACTGCGAACGACTGAAGTTACTCGACTTGAGTTCAGCTACCGCAAGTAGCCTGAGCGATCCACCAAGGCCTTCACCGCAGTGACATCATCGTAGGGCAACTCAATCAGCGTCTTAAGGGCCTGACGCTTGTCCGCCGCACCTTCGTAGTAGCTTCGCGCAATGCGGTAGCCCACGTAGTAACCGACGTCGCTGACACCGAATGGGTTCTTGCTGCTGTTCCACAGCCAGTTGTCATAGTTGTCCGAATGCATCTCGTCGACGAACCGCGCCTTGATCGCCTCCTCATGAAGGGGGCCATAGGTATACACAGGCAATGCCGGCGTCCGGTCGGTGATCAGTTCGGCCACCAGCTCCGCCACACCCTCGCGCAGTGCCTGCTGCAGAAGACTGCCTTGCGTCTCCTGCTGCTGGGTGTGCACATATTCGTGAATATTGTTCTGCGCATTGTTCGCGAACGGTCGCGACTTGAAGAACACGCGGAGACGCGAGCGTAGCGGTTCCGGCAGTTCGGACACGTCGACACTTTCATCGCCCAGCGCGAGTTCTGCGCCGATCAGCACCTTGTCACCCACGGTGGTGCCGCCGGTTCGCAGCACGCCGATGGCATAGGTAATGGTGGCCGGACGGAGTTCCGGGTAGAGCGCCCGGAAGCGCGCCACGTCGTCGTTCAGCGTGCCGACCGCCAGCCGCGACCGGGCCGTCAGCGGCCGCACGGACGCCCAGAACCGGGGCCAGTTCACGATGGCATCGACATATTCCTGCGCCGTGTAGCGACGCGCCGCCATGAGCGCATGCAAGCCTGGGGTGCCGCGGTCTACATAGAGCGTCTGTATCAGACGAAGCCGCTCAGCCGGATCGGCGGTGGCATTGATGGCATCGAAGGCCTCCCAGAACCGGCCGATGTCCTCATCCACCACCTCCGCCGGGCGCGCCGGGAGAGTCGCCGGTTCCGCAGGCTGGGCATGGAGGCCGGCAACAGGCACCAGGAGGGCGAGCATCAACACCGCTTGAGCGGCTTTCCGGATATCCATGAGTTCCACACGTACTCCCGGTCGGCGGCTGACGGATGGGTGACTGAAGGTGTGATGTTTCAGGCGTCCTATACTCGGCTCGATTTGACAGTGCCACCGCCACCATCGTCAAGATCGCCACCTACCCCACCGCCACGGAACATCCCCCATGAACCTTGCTCCGCTTTCCCCCTGGTGGCCTCTGCTAGGCGGAGCCATGATCGGCATGGCGGCCGGCGGCTACCTGGTGCTCACGGGACGCATTGCCGGCATCTCCGGCCTGCTTGCCAATGCCGTTGGCCTGCAGAAGGGTGGCAACCGTGTCCTCGCCTTGCTGTTCCTCTTCGGGCTGGCAGCTGCAGGCGGCATCGCGCTGATCTTCAAACCGGTTCCGCTGCCCCCGCTGACCAGCGCGAGTGCACCGCTGCTCATCGTGGCCGGGCTGCTGGTCGGCTACGGCACGCGGCTGGGCTCCGGGTGCACCAGCGGGCATGGCGTCTGTGGCCTTGCGCGACTGTCACCGCGCTCGATCGTTGCCACCGTGGTGTTCATGGCGATGGGGATGCTGACCGTGGGTGTTGTTCGCGCGCTTCTTGGAGGTGGCGCATGATCCGGATCGCGGCGCTGCTGTGCGGTGCGCTGTTTGGCCTGGGGCTCGTCGTTTCGGATATGGCCAATCCTGCGCGTGTATTGGCCTTTCTCGATGTCACGGGGAACTGGGATCCTTCGCTCGCCTTCGTGATGGTGGGGGCGTTGGTGCCCTCCACCCTCGCCTATCTCTGGGTGCGACGACGTGGTGCACCCGTGCTGGAATCAGAGCTGCACATTCCGCCACCGGGACGGATCGACCGGCGGCTGGTCATCGGTGCGGCGCTGTTCGGTGTGGGTTGGGGACTGGTGGGCATCTGCCCGGGACCCGCCATTGCACTGATTACGACGGCCCAGCCCACGGTGCTGCTCTTCATCGCTGCGATGCTCGCGGGGATGGCACTGCACCGCCTGCTCCACCCCACCGGCAAGACCAATCTCCCGTAGAGCCACGCCCTGCGTGGCTGAAGCC
>JAEWLO010000008.1 GCA_023457475.1 Pseudomonadota bacterium
CCTTCAACCAGCGCATCCGTGAGCTGCTCGAACCGATGACCGGCCCCGGCCGCGTCAATCCGGAAGTGAGCGTGGACATGGACTTCTCGGTCACCGAAGAAGCGCGCGAGCTCTACAACGGTGAACCGCAGAAGCTGCGCAGCGAGCAGACCAGCGAAAACAGCAGCGGCACCACCGGCCCGCAGGGCGTTCCCGGTGCCGCCAGCAACACCCCGCCGGGAGCCGCCGCCGCACCGCCGCCGACTGCGGCGACGCCGACCGAGACCTCGCGCAACGCCACCCGCAACTACGAGCTGGACCGCACCCTGCAGCACACCCGCCAGCCGGCTGGCCGCATCAAGCGTGTCTCCGTGGCGGTGCTGCTCGATAACGTGCCGCGCCCCGGTGCCAACGGCAAGACCGTGGAGCAGCCGCTCTCGGCCGCCGAACTGACGCGCGTGGAAGCCCTGGTCAAGCAGGCAGTGGGCTTCAATGCCGAGCGTGGCGACACCGTCTCGGTCATGAACGCCCCGTTCGTGCGCGAGACCCTGCCGGTGGAAGCGCCGAAGTGGTGGGAGCTGCCGCAGGTGCAGGACGGCATCCGCCTGCTGCTCGGTGCCATCGTGGTGCTGGCCCTGCTGTTCGGCGTGCTGCGCCCGGCGCTGCGCTCCATCACCGGCCCGGCCAAGCCCACCAAGGCACTCTCGCAGGATCCGCACACTGCCGATGTGCAGCTGGTGGACGACGGTGAAGGCCTGCCGCTGCTGGCCGGCGATCGCGTGAACCTGTCCGGCCACGAACCGCTGGCCCTGCCGGTGGACTCCTACGAGGAACGACTGCGCATGGCGCGTGAGGCCGTAAAGACCGATTCCAAGCGCGTGGCCCAGGTGGTCAAGGGCTGGGTGGCCAATGACTGATTCCGTACAGTCCCTCGCCGGGGTCCAGCGCGCCGCCGTGCTGCTGCTCTCGCTGGGCGAGCAGGAAGCGGCCGATGTCCTGCGCCACATGGAACCCAAGGAGGTCCAGAAGATCGGCATCGCCATGGCCACCATGAGCGACATCACCCGCGAGCAGGTCGAGCGGGTGATGGACCAGTTCAACCAGGAGCTGCACTCCAAGACCTCGCTCGGCGTGGGCTCGGACGACTACATCCGCAACATGCTGGTGCAGGCGCTGGGCAGCGAAAAGGCCGGCAACCTGATCGACCGCATCCTGCTGGGCCGCAACACCACCGGCCTGGATGCGCTGAAGTGGATGGATCCGCGCGCCGTGGCCGACCTGGTGCGCAACGAACACCCGCAGATCATCGCCATCGTGATGGCGCACCTGGAAACCGACCAGGCCGCCGAGGCGTTGAAGCTGCTGCCCGAGCGCACCCGCGTCGACGTGCTGCTGCGCATCGCCACCCTGGACGGCATTCCGCCGAATGCACTGAACGAGCTGAACGAAATCATGGAGCGCCAGTTCGCCGGCAACCAGAACCTGAAGTCGTCCAACATCGGCGGCGTGCAGTGCGCGGCCAACATCCTGAACTTCATGGACAGCGGCCAGGACCAGGCGATTCTGGGCGAGATTTCGCGCATCGACGCACCGCTGAGCGCGCGCATCCAGGAAAAGATGTTCGTGTTCGACGACCTGATCGACCTCGAAGACCGCGAGCTGCAGCTTGTGCTGCGCGAAGTCAGCGGCGAACGCCTGGGCCTGGCCCTGCGCGGGGCCGACATCAAGGTGCGCGATAAAATCACCCGCAACATGTCCCAGCGCGCCGCCGAGATCCTGCTGGAAGACATGGAAGCCCGCGGTCCGGTGCGCCTGTCCGACGTGGAAGCCGCACAGCGCGAGATCCTGGCCATCGTCAAGCGGATGGCCGATGAAGGCACGGTCACTCTCGGCGGCAGCGCGGAGGCCATGCTGTGATCAATGCCGTTCGCTGGAATGCCCCCGACCTGCTGGCTCAGCCCGGGCTGCCGCAGGACGAAGACTTCAACCACCTCGGGCTGGAGCCCGAGCAGGAGCCCGAACCCCTCCTGCAGCCACCGACGCTGGAAGAAATCCAGCAGATCCAGGAAGCCGCGGAGAAGGAAGGCTTCGAACACGGCCACGCCGAGGGACACGCCCAGGGCCAGGCCGAAGTGCGCCGTCTCGTGGCCCAGATCGAGGGCATCCTGGACAACTTCAGCCGCCCGCTGGTGCGCCTGGAGAACGAAGTGGTGGCTGCGCTGGGCGAACTGGCCGTGCGCATCGCCGGCACCCTGGTCGGCCGCGCCTATGAAGCCGACCCGGCCCTGCTGGGCCAGCTGGTCCACGAAGCAGTAGACGCGGTCGGCGGGACCAGCCGCGACGTCGAGGTGCGCCTGCATCCTGACGACATCGCCGCGCTGACCCCGTTGCTGCAGCTTTCCCCCCAGCAGCGCCTGGTGCCCGACCTCAGCCTGAGCCGGGGCGACCTGCGCGTGCATGCCGAGGCGGTACGCGTGGACGGCACGCTCGATGCCCGCCTGCGCGGTGCGCTCGACGCGGTGATCCGCCGGGCCGGAGCCAACGCATGAACACCGAAACCCTGCCCCCGCCGCCCGCCGACTGGTCGGCCGCCCGCAACCTGCGCCTGGCCGCACGCCTGGACGGCATCCAGCCGGATGCCGCGCACGGCCGCGGCCTGATCCGCGAAGGCGTGCTGCGCCGCGCGGTCGGGCTGACCCTGGAAGCCGTCGGCTGCGAATCGCCGCTGGGGGCCAGCTGCAAGGTCGAAGTCGCCGGCGGTGCCTGGGTGGATGCCGAGGTTGTCGGTTTCGCCGGCGAACGCACCTACCTGATGCCCAGCGCCGAACTGCACGGCCTGCTGCCCAATGCCCGCGTGGTGCCCTCGTTGGGCCGGGGCGGCGTCGAGGTCGGCGAGGGTCTGCTTGGCCGCGTCATCGACAGCGACGGCGTGCCGCTGGACGGCAAGGGTCCGATCCGCGCCGAAGGCACGGTCGGCATGGCCGGCGTCTCCATCAACCCGCTGGCGCGCGAACCCATCACCCAGCCGCTGGACGTAGGCGTGCGCGCCATCAACGCCCTGCTGCCGATCGGGCGCGGCCAGCGTGTCGGCCTGTTCGCCGGCTCCGGCGTGGGCAAGTCAACGCTGCTGGGCATGATGACCCGCTACACCTCCGCCGACGTCATCGTGGTGGGACTGATCGGCGAACGTGGTCGCGAAGTCCGCGACTTCGTCGAGAGCACGCTCGGCGAGGAGGGCCTGCGCCGCGCGGTGGTCGTTGCCGCCCCGGCCGACCGTCCCCCGCTGGCCCGCCTGCACGGTGCCTACCGTGCGACCGCCATTGCCGAATGGTTCCGCGACCAGGGCTTGAACGTTCTGCTGTTGATGGACTCGCTTACCCGTTTCGCCCAGGCCCAGCGTGAGATCGGCCTGTCGGTCGGTGAGCCCCCCACCACCCGCGGTTACCCGCCGTCGGTATTCGCCAAGCTGCCCGCGCTGGTTGAACGCGCCGGCAACGGAGCCAAGGGCCGGGGTTCGATCACCGCGTTCTATACCGTGCTGACCGAAGGCGATGACCCGCAGGACCCCATCGCCGACGCCGCCCGCGCCATCCTCGACGGTCACATCCTGCTCTCGCGCCGCGTGGCCGACAGCGGCCTTTACCCCGCGATCGACGTTGAATCGTCCGTCAGCCGTGTGGTCACGGAAATCGCCGACGAGCCCTGGCGCCTGCGTATCCGCAAGCTCAAGCGGCTGGTCTCGGCGTACTCGACCAACCGCGACCTGATCGCCATCGGTGCGTATCAGCGCGGCAACGACCCGGCCACCGACGAAGCGCTGGAGCGCTGGTCGGACATTGTTGAATTCCTGGGCCAGGATGTCGGCAAGGCCGCCGACCTTCCGCACAGCCAGGCCGCATTGAAGCAACTGGTGGAAAGAGAGAACTAAGCCATGATCCAGTCCAAGCGCATCGACCCCCTGCTGAAGCGGGCACAGGACCATGAAGACGCCGTCGCGCGTGACCTGGCCGAACGCCAGCGCGTGCTTGACACGCACCTGGCCCGCCTGGAAGAACTGCGCCAGTACGCCGAGGAGTACGCCAATGCACAGCTGGCCGCCACCAGTCCGGCCCAGCTGCTCAATCGCCGCGCCTTCCTCGACCGGCTCGACAGCGCCGTCGCCCAGCAGCGCCAGACCGTGGATACCAACCGCGAGAAGGTCGAAGCCGAGCGTGCCCGTCTGATCCTGGCCAGCCGCGACAAAGCCGTGCTCGAGCAGCTGGCTGCCAGCTACCGCGCCCAGGAAAAGGTGGTCACCGACCGTCGCGACCAGCGCGAGATGGACGACATCGGGGCCCGTCGCAGCCGCAAGGCCCAGGCCGAAGACGCCGAGACCGGAGGTACGCCGTGATGTCCCCCACCC
>JAEWLO010000009.1 GCA_023457475.1 Pseudomonadota bacterium
TCCCACATTCATGAGGGCCGGCCAACGGCTGGCGCTACCGGGTCCCGTTCCACCGCGGTGATTCGCATGGCCGGATCACCGGCTTCTCAATCGAGACCGCGAGACCGCATGACCGACACCCCCCGCATCCCCGAAGCCTGCGACCTGCTCATCGAAGCCGGTTACGTCGTCCCGATCGAACCGCATGCGGTGGTGCTGGAAGACCATGCCGTGGCTGTGCGCGGCAGCGAAATCGTAGCGATCCTGCCGCGCGCCGAGGCCCGTGCCCGCTTCGCTCCGAAGCAGACCGTATCGCGTCCCGATGCGGCGCTCATGCCCGGTCTGGTCAACGCGCATACCCACAACCCGATGACCCTGCTGCGCGGCGTCGCCGACGATCTTCCGCTGATGGTGTGGTTGCAGCAGCACATCTGGCCGGTGGAAGCGGCGGTGATCGGCCCCGAATTCGTCGCCGACGGGACCACCCTGGCCATTGCCGAGATGCTGCGTGGCGGCACCACCTGCGCCAACGAGAACTACTTCTTCGCCGATGTGCAGGCGGCCGTCTACAAGCAGCACGGCTTCCGCGCGCTGGTGGGGGCGGTGGTGATCGACTTCCCCACCGCGTGGGCGAAGAGCGACGACGAGTACTTCGCCAAGGCCGGCGAGCTGCACGACCAGTGGCGCAACGACCCGCTGATCGGTACCTCGTTCGCGCCGCACGCACCGTATACCGTGAGCGACGCCAATTTCGAGCGCGTGCGCATGCTGTCCGACCAGCTCGACATGCAGGTGCACCTGCACACGCATGAAACCGCGCAGGAAATCAGCGATTCGCTGAAGCTGCACGGTCAGCGTCCGCTGGCGCGCCTGGACCGTCTGGGCCTGGTCAACGACCGCCTGATCGCGGTGCACATGACCCAGCTCACCGAGGCGGAAATCCATCTCTGCGCCGAGCGCGGCGTGAGCGTGGTGCACTGCCCGGAGTCCAACCTCAAGCTGGCGTCCGGGTTCTGCCCCGCCTGCGCGCTGCAGCGTGCGGGCGTCAATCTCGCGATCGGCACCGACGGCTGCGCCAGCAACAACGACCTGGACATGTTCAGCGAGAACCGTACTGCGGCGATCCTGGCCAAGGCCGTGGCCAACGACGCCACCGCGCTGGACGCTGCCACCACCCTGCGCGCGGCCACCCTGGGCGGCGCACGCGCGCTGGGCTTCGGTGACCGCATCGGCTCGATCGAAGTCGGCAAGCAGGCCGACCTGGTCTGCGTCGACCTGTCCGCGCTGGAAACCCAGCCGCTGCACCATGTGCTCTCGCAGCTTGTGTATGCCGCCGGCCGCCACCAGGTCAGCGACGTATGGATCGCCGGCCAGCCCAAGCTGGTGCAGCGCGAGCTGGTCGGCATGGACACCGCCGCACTGGTCGCCAACGCCCGCCAGTGGCGCGAACGCATCCGCCACATCCGTCCGAATTGACCGCGCCTGACGCGCGACAGGGATCCGCATGACCACCTCGCACACCTCCACCAATTTCGATCAGGCCGAACTGGACAAGTTCGCCGCCCTGGCCAACCGCTGGTGGGACGCCGACGGTCCGCAGAAGCCGTTGCACGCGCTCAATCCGGTGCGCCTGAAGTACGTCGCCGACCGCGCCACGCTGCGCGGCGCGCGCGTGCTGGACATCGGCTGCGGCGGTGGCCTGCTCAGTGAAGCGCTCGCCCAGCAGGGTGCGGACGTGACGGCCATCGACCTGGCCCCCGAGCTGGTCAAGGTGGCCCGCCTGCATGGCCTGGAATCCGGGGTGAAGGTGGACTACCGCGTACAGGCCGCCGAGGACCTCGCCGCCGAACAGCCGGGCAGTTTCGACGTGGTCACCTGCATGGAGATGCTGGAGCACGTGCCAGACCCGGGCGCGATCATCGCCGCCTGCCATCGCCTGCTCAAGCCCGGCGGTCAGTTGTTCCTGTCCACCATCAACCGCACCCCGGCCGCGTTCGCCGTGGCCATCGTCGGCGCGGAGTACGTGGCGCGGCTGCTGCCCAAGGGCACGCACCATTACCAGGAATTCATCAAGCCGGCTGAACTGGGCAAGTGGCTGCGCGAAGCCGATTTCAACCTCCGCGATGTCAGTGGCATGGCCTACGAGCCGTGGCGCAACCGCGCGCGCCTGAGCACGCGCACCGACATCAACTACCTTGCGTATGCGGTGAAGCCGGAAGACAGTGCCGGTGTCTGAAGTGACTGCCCACACCGCCGGTTTTCCCCCGGCGGTGCTGTTCGATCTGGACGGCACGCTGCTCGACAGTGCGCCGGACATGCTGGCCACGGCCAACGCGATGCTGGCCGAGCGCGGTCGGGATCCGATCTCGCTGGAGGTGCTGCGCCCGGTGGTCTCCAAGGGATCGCGGGCAATGGTGGCGGTGGCGTTTCCCGAACTGGGCCCCGACGCGCGCGATGCGCTGATCCCCGAATTCCTGCAGCGCTATGAAGCGTTGATCGGCCGGCACGCGGTGCTGTTCGACGGCGTGGCCGGCATGCTCGATGCTCTGGATGCCGCCGGCACTGCCTGGGGCATCGTCACCAACAAGCCCGAGTACCTGGCGCAGCTGATCGTGCCGCAGCTCGGCTGGCAGCAACGCTGCCGCGTGCTGATCGGGGGCGATACGTTGAGCGAACGCAAGCCGCACCCGCTGCCGCTGCTGGAAGCCGCGCGGCGCATGGCCATTGATCCGGTCACCTGCGTCTACGTGGGCGATGACGAGCGCGACATCCTCGCCGCCATCGCTGCCGGCATGCCTTCGGTTGCCGCGCTGTGGGGCTACCGTCTGGCCGAAGACACCCCGCTGGCATGGGGTGCGGACATCATGGTCGAGGAACCCGCGCAGTTGCAGAATCCCTGCGCCTGGCCGCGTGTGGCGGCACTGTAATCCGTCGTCGGAAAGCGTGGGTGCAGCGTTGCGCATCCTGTGCGGGTACCGGTGTCGAGGCACAAGGTGATCTCCGGAAACCGCTGGTAGCGCCGGCCGGGTGCCCGCGCGCCGGGG
>JAEWLO010000010.1 GCA_023457475.1 Pseudomonadota bacterium
GGTGTGAGCCGCATGGATGCGGCGACCAAGCCTACATGGACGTACTTGCGGCGTCCTTCGCAAACCCACACCGTCCCGCCAAAACACGGAACCGTTGCGCAAGGGCTTTTCGCGCAGAACCATCAGCAGCCGAGAAATGCCCAGCACCACGGACGTCATGCAATCACGGGTAAAATGCGTCATGACTCACACCCCTCCCCATTCAACGCCCCTTCTGCAGGGGCGCGCCTTGGCGTTTGCCGCCATCCTGCTGGCCGCCTTCAATCTGCGCACCGCCGTTACGTCGATCACCCCGCTGCTCGACCACCTCGGCCACACCTTCGGCTTCGGCACCACTTTCACCGGCGTGCTTGGCATGCTGCCCAGCGCCGCATTCGCCCTGTTCGGCATGGCCACGCCGATGCTCGCCCGCCGCTTCGGGCTGGAACGCACCGCCCTGCTGGCCATGGGCCTGGCTGCGGCAGGCCTGGTGCTGCGCTCGTGCTCCGCAGGCGTACTCAGCCTGCTGTTCGGCTCCATCGTCGCGCTGGCCGGCATGGGCATTGGCAACGTCGTGGTGCCACCCCTGGTGAAGCGCTACTTCGCCAACCGTGTCGGCACGGTCAGCACGCTCTACATCACCGTGCTGCAGCTCGGCACCATGCTGCCAGCCCTGCTCGCCGTGCCGCTGGCCGAACAGGCCGGCTGGCGCGTCTCGCTCGGCATCTGGTCGTTGCTGGCCGTCGCCGCCGCCCTGCCCTGGCTGATGCTGGCCCGCCGCCGCCCGCACCCGGACCCACTGGAGCCGGCCGTGGATGCGAACGCCGCACCGCACGGCAAGGTGTGGCGTACCCCGCTGGCCTGGGGCATGACCCTGATGTTCGGCATGACCTCGCTGATGACCTATTCGATGTTCACCTGGCTGCCGCGCATCGTGGTGGAAGCCGGGGCCTCGCACGCGTTCGGCGGGTTGATGGTGGCCGTGTTCGCCGCGTTGGGCGTGTTGCCGTCGCTGACCATGCCGGCGCTGGCGGTGCGGTTGCGCAACCCGTTCCCGCTGGTGCTGATCGGCGTGGGCGCGTTTGTGATCGCCTTTGCGGGGTTGTTGTTCGCGCCGATGATGGCTCCCTGGTTGTGGGTGGGGTTGCTGGGAGTGGGACCTTCGACCTTCCCGTTGGCGTTGACGCTGATCAACCTGCGTACGCGGACGCCGGCCGGGAGCGCGGCGTTGTCGGGGTTCATGCAGGGCGTGGGGTATTCCTTCAGTTGCCTGGGGCCGTTCCTGTTTGGATGGCTGCATGAGATGAGCGGCGCGTGGTATCTGCCGTTCGGATTCCTTGCCGTGTGTCTGGTGGTGCTGCTGGCGGCGTCGTGGGTGGCCTGCAAGCCGCAGAAGCTTGAGGATCAGTGGTAAGGCTTCAGCCACGCAGGGCGTGGCTCTACGTCTGACGGTTGGCACCTCGTAGAGCCACGCCCTGCGTGGCTTCGCGGCCCCACCCCGCGCGACCCCGTTAAAGATGTCGCGCCCACCGCCGATACCCGGTTTGCATGCCCCCTCTACACACACCGTGCGCACCACCTGACGTAGCGTGTCGAAAACTGACCTGATCGGCAGGTCAGTCTTCGACGAAGGTCCGGGACCGCCCAAAGGGTCCCTGCTTGCTGAACCGTTTCAGGGTGGACAGACCCCCGGAACTGCGCCGTGGCGGCGGCCGGAAGGTCTTGGTAATCAACAACTTGACCAGCATTCTGCGTCCGTTGGCCGGATCGCGGACTACCTTCCGTGTGTTAACGATTTGTGGACAAATGAGAAATCGGGCACGATTGGCATGTGATGTGCGTCACATTTTTCGCACACCATCTTTTTTGAAAGGACGCTCCGGGGGCTCCATGTACAACCATCGGCCGCTGACGCTTGCCGTCAGCCTGGCATGCGCCACGCTTTGCCTTTCCGCCACCGCTTCGGCCGCGACCCGCGCCGAGCATCTGGCCGAAATCAGTCAGTACCGCGACCAGGCCCACTGGCTGGACGCGCTGGCGGCGATTGAACGCGCCCAGGCCGAACTGCCGAACGACGACCTGCTGTTCCGCCTGCAGGTACTGACGCTGTCCGACATCGGCAACGCGCACCGCGCGTGGCAGCTCTACCAGCAACGCCCGGACCTGTTCGACGAGGCGCAGAAGCAGCGCTTCGAGGACAACTACCTGGCCAAGCGGGTCGGCTGGAGCCTGGCCTACGGCACCAGTGAAGACACCCGGCTTGACGAGGCGGAGGACGCGCTGGCGCTGATGGAGGGCACCCTGCAGCGCGATGGCCTGACCGCGCAGACCGCGCCGCTGCGCGTGCGCTATGACCGGCTGATCCTGCTCAACCGGCTGGCCCGGCACACACAGGTACGCGATGAGTATCGCGCCCTGCTGGCCGAAGGCCATCCGATTCCGGATTACGTCAAGGCCGCTGTCGGCGATTCGCTGATGGCCACCCAGCACCCGGACGAAGCCATTCCGGTGCTGGAAGGCGCGCTGAAGGCCGACCCGAACCTCACTGAAGCGCATTCCGAGCTGGCCTACGCCTACCTGGAAGACGAGCAGCCCTATGAGGCGATCAACCTGCTGAAGAAGTGGCAGGCCGCCGAGCCGGCGTGGCGTTGGGCCAATGGCGCGCGCGCGCCCTACGCGAACTGGCCACGCTACGAAGCCGACCTCAACCTGGCGATGATCCGCGCCTACACGGGCGACCTGCCAACCGCACAGCGCGACCTGGAAGCGATGCTGGAGATCGCGCCAGGCAACGGCGGCACGCAGTCGTCGCTGGGCAATGTGTACATGATGCGCGGCTGGCCGCGCCGGGCGCTGGAACGCTACGGCATGGCCAACACGCTGGACCCGCGCGACGTCTCGGCGCGCATCGGCCAGATCGACGCCTACATGGCACTGCAGCGCGACGACCTGGCGCGGCCGATTCACGACCAGCTGCTCGATACCTACCCGAACCAGCCCTCCGTGCAGCGCATGGACCGCGGCTGGCGCGCGCACCGGGGCTGGCAGGCGCATGTATATGCCGAAGGCGGCCGCAGCGAGGGCGGCGGCGGTGCCTCGCCCCTGGGCAACAACGACGGCAAATACGGCGTGGAAGTACAGTCGCCGATGTTGGACGACCGCTGGCGCGTGGTGGCCTTCGCCGACCGCCGCAGCGTGGATTTCCAGGACCAGACCATCAACCCGCTGCGGGTGGGTCTGGGCACGCGCTACCGCTTCGGCCAGCTGGATGCGGAAGCTTTCGTCAACCGCGCCAACGATCACATTGGCGACACCGGGCTGAGTGGCGGCGTCGGCTGGCAGTTCAACGACCGCTGGCACGCTGGCGTGACCGCCGCGCGCAACGATGCCGAAGCCTCGATGCAGGCGCGCGTGTCCGGCATCACCGCCGACAGCGTCGCGGTGGCCGTGGACTACAACCGCAACGAGCGCACCCGCTGGAGCATCGGCGGCAGCCAGTTCCGCTACGACGACGGCAACCGCCGCGACACGCTCATGACGAGCGTGCAGCAGCGACTGCTCACCCGCCCCACCCTGCTGCTGGACGGCCTGGGCAGTGTGTATGCCAGCCGGGGCAGCCAGGATGACGTGCCCTACTTCAATCCCTCCGAAGACCGTTCGGTGGAGATCGGCCTGCGCGTGGACCAGCAGCTGTGGCGGCATTACGAACGGCATTTCCGCCACCGCCTGACCGTTTCGCTGGGCAACTACTGGCAGCAGGGCTTCGGCGATGCGCTGATTCCCTCGGCCGAGTACCGCCACGAATGGCAGTGGGCCGATGGCCGCATTTTCGAGTATGGCGTCAGCTGGTCGCGACCGGTTTACGACGGATCACGTGAAACACATATCGGCTTCGATGCCGGCCTGCGCTGGGGGCAATGAGATGCGACACATGGACTTGAAGCGCTTCACCCTGCTGGTGCTGGTGGCCCTGCTGTCTGCCATGGGCAGCGTGCAGGCACAGACGCCGCCGCCCGGCGTGCTGGATTCGGCAGACAACGGCCTGCTGGTGCTCAGCTACCACGACGTACGCGACGACGTCGCCGTGAAGGGCGATCCGGACGCGTATGCGGTGAGCACGCAGAACCTGGCCGCGCACCTGGACTGGCTGTCGGCACATGGCTACCACCCGGTGTCGCTCTCGCAGCTGATCACCGCCTCGCAGGGCGGCGCGCCGCTGCCGCCCAAGCCGGTGCTGCTGACCTTCGACGATGGCCTGCGCAGCGTGTACACCAAGGTGTTCCCGCTGCTGCGCGCCTACAACTACCCGGCGCTGGTGGCGGTGATCACCGACTACGTGGACATGGCCCCGGAGCGCAAGATCGACTACGGCTACCGGCCGTTCACCCGCGACGACTTCCTCACCTGGGCGCAGATCCGCGAGATGCAGCGCAGCGGTCTGGTCGAACTGGCCAGTCACACCGACAACCAGCACCACGGCGTGCAGTCCAATCCGCAGGGCAACCAGACCCCGGCGGTGATCACCCGCACCTACGATCCGGCCACGCAGCAGTACGAAACGGCCGCACAGTACGAGGCCCGCCTGCGCGCGGACCTGGCGCTCAGCGTGAAGCGCATCCGCGACAACGTCGGGGTCTCGCCAAAGGCGATCGTGTGGCCATATGCGGCTTACAACGCGCTGAGCAACAAGATCGCCGAAGACCTGGGCATGCCGGTGTCCTTCGACCTTGAAGGCCGCAGCACCCCGGTGACGCGTGACCTGCACGGCCTTGCGCGCCTGCTGGTGACCGGCAATCCGGCGGTGACCAATCTGGCCTACGAACTGCGACGCGACGTGGAACGCGACGGCGTGCGCGCGCTCCAGATCGACCTGGATGCGGTGTACGACGCCGACCCGGCGCAGCAGGCCCGGAACCTGGACGCGCTGATCGACCGGGTGAAGAAGGTCGGCCCGACCCACGTGTTCCTGCAGGCCTTCGCCGATCCGGACGGCAATGGTTCGGCGGACGCGTTGTACTTCCCGAACCGGCACCTGCCGGTGCGCGCGGATCTGTTCAACCGCGTGGCCTGGCAGCTGAAGACCCGCGCCGGGGTGAAGGTGTATGCGTGGCTGCCGGTGCTGGGTTATGAGTTGAAGGACCCGGCCATCCGCAAGGCACTGGCGATCGAGAGCCCCGAGAGCGACGGCATCTTCCGGCTGGACTTCACCAACCCGAAGGTGCGTCGCATCATCGATGACATCTATGAAGACCTGGCGATCAATTCGTACTTCGAGGGCCTGCTGTTCCACGATGACGCCTACCTGCGTGATACCGAACTGGCCCACCTGCCACAGGAAGGCGCGGACGGCGCACGCACCCAGGCCCTGATCGACTTCACCCTGGAACTGCGCAACGCGGCACAGCGCTGGCGGCCGAAGCTGGGCACGGTGCGCAACCTGTACGCGCAGCCGGTGCTGCAGCCGCAGAGCGCGAGCTGGTTTGCCCAGCGCCTGGACCTGTTCAACAAGGCCTACGACCACACCGCGTTGATGGCGATGCCGTGGATGGAAGGCAGCCGCAACCCGGAAAAATGGCTGGACCGGCTGGTGGTGGCGGTGCGCGAGCACGACCCGCAGCTGTCCCAGACCATGTTCGAACTGCAGACGGTGGACTGGCGCACCCAGAAGCCGATCCCCGGCGAGCGCCTGCGTGCGCAGATCCGCCGGCTGCAGGCGCAGGGCGTGCGCCATTTCGCCTGGTACCCGGATGACTTCATCGCCGGGAAACCCTCCACGCAGGATGCGCGCGCGGCAATGTCGATGCGCAACTTCCCGTACCCGGAGAAGTGAGGAGGCCTGGTCATGCATCCCTTCGTCTACGCGCTGTTCCAGTTCGCCTTCTTCTATCCGATGGTGATGGCGTTCTTCTGGATGTCCGGCGGCCTGTACTACTTCTTCCGGCGTGAGCGCAAGGCACGCGACCGCGACAATCCGCCTCCGATGGCGGAGTATCCGTTCGCTTCGCTGCTGATTCCCTGCCACAACGAATCAGACAATCTCGACGACACCATCGGTGCGGCGCTGGCACAGAACTACCCGGACTTCGAGGTGATCGCCATCAACGATGGCAGCCGCGACGACACCGGTGCCCGCCTGGACGCGCTGGCCGCGCTGCACCCGCGCCTGCGCGTAGTGCACCTTGACCGCAACCTGGGCAAGGCCAATGCCCTGCGCATGGGCGCGCTGGCGGCGCGGTCGGAGTACCTCATCTGCATCGACGGCGACGCCATGCTGGAGGAGTACGCGATGCACTGGATGGTGTGGCACCTGACCTCGGGCCCGCGCGTGGGCGCGGTAACGGGCAATCCGCGCATCCGCAACCGATCCACCCTGCTGGGCCGCCTGCAGGTGGCCGAGTTCTCGTCGATCATCGGCATGATCAAGCGCGCGCAGCGCGTGTATGGCCGCATCTTCACCATTTCCGGGGTGATTGCCGGCTTCCGTCGCACCGCATTGCACCGCATCGGCTACTGGGCCGACGACATGGTGACCGAGGACATCGACATCAGCTGGCGGCTGCAGCTGGACCACTGGGATATCCGCTACGAGCCCAACGCGCTGTGCTTCATCCTGATGCCCGAAACCCTGAAAGGGCTGTGGCGGCAGCGCCTGCGCTGGGCCCAGGGCGGCGTGGAAGTGCTGCTGAGGCATGGCCGTTCGCTGTTCAACTGGCGCAAGCGGCGCATGTGGGGGGTGCTGCTGGAGTACATCTTCAGTGTGCTGTGGGCGTACACGATGCTGGCGATCATCGTGCTGTGGGCGCTGGGCAAGTTCATCCCGCTGCCCAACGAGCTGTACATCGCCACGCTGCTGCCGCAATGGCACGGCGTGATCCTGGCGCTGGTGTGCCTGCTGCAGTTCGCCAGCAGCCTGATCATCGACCGCCGTTACGAAACGCATATTGGACGCAACTACTTCTGGGTGATCTGGTACCCGATGGCGTACTGGCTCATCAGTCTGTTCACGACCCTGGTGGCCCTGCCGAAGACGCTGTTGAAGCGTCGTGGCAAGCGGGCTGTGTGGGTCAGTCCTGACCGGGGTATCAAATGAACGCCAACGCACCCAAGAGCAACCGCCGCTTCGACTCGCGCCTGATCCGCAAGTCGCGCAACCAGCCCCGCCTGCAGCGCACCGCGTGGGGGTTCGTCACCCTCGCCTTCTGGGGCTTCTACTTCTATCTGTGGGCCCCGCTGCTGACCGCGATCTCCTGGCTGTTCGGCGCGAAACTGGCCTGGCTGCAGCTGTATGAGTACAAGCAGAGCATCGACCCGTTCCTGGTGATCGCACTGCCGGTCATGCTGGTCTGCACGGCCGTGCTGCTGATTGCCTGGGCCGAGTACAACCGGTTCCGGTTTGCCGGTAAAGAGCGGCGCAACCCACGCGTGGACGTGACCCGGGACGAAATGGCCCGCGACCTGGGCGCGAGTCCGACGCTGGCCGCTGAGCTGCTGGGCGGCAAGTCCGTGACGTTGCACATGGACGACCTCGCCCGGCCGGTGGGGTTGAGCCACCAGACCCTCGCGCAGGGCCAGGCGGCGTAACGACCGGGCAAGGTGCCCCGTGGACACGCATGGCGTGTCCGCTTTTCGCTGGAACCCGCGTTCCCCCGTTGGGGAGACACCCGCCCGCACATCTTTGTGAGGGCATTTCCATGTCATTCGTCGAGAACCTGATCGATCAGATTGCCCGGGCCACCGGCCTCGGGGACACCACCCGCAAGTTCGTCGGCGTGCTGGCCAGCTACATCTTCAGCCGGCCCGATGGCTTCAAGGGGTTCCAGAAGACGTTCCAGAAGGCCGGTCTGGGCGGCCTGTTCGAGTCCTGGCTCAGCGGCAGCCCGACCATGCGCACCATCGACGCCGGCCAGGTCCGCAACGTGCTGGGCGACCGCAACCTGGAGGCGATCGCGCATGAATCCGGTCTTTCCTCCGGGCTGGCCGCCAACGCCATCGCCGGTGGCCTGCCTCTGCTGGTGCGTTCGCTTACCGCCGGCGGGGTGATTCCCAATGGCCTGCCCAGCACGCTGGCCGGGCTGGTGGGCGGCAACCTCGACTGGAGCAAAGGCAACGTGACCCACCTGCGCGGCAGCAAGAAGCGCGGCGGACTCTCGCGCTGGCTGTTGCCGGTCCTGGCCCTGCTGGCCCTGGGCTGGTGCGGCTGGCACATGCGCAACGTGAAACCGATGGTTCCGGCCACCTCCGAAGCAGCGGCGGTCGCGGCGACCGACGGGACGGCGGTGGGTGTGGCCGCGCCGCGGCTGTCCTTCGAAAACATCGCAGGCAAGGTCAAGGTGGCCGGCACGCTGGGCACCACGGCGGAGAAATTCCAGCTGTGGGAGGCGCTCAAAACCACGTTCGGTGCGGACAATGTCAGCGGCAGCATCGACGTGGATGCCAGCGTGAAGCCGGCCGGCTGGCTGGACAAGGTGAAAGCCATGCTGCCCAGTCTGAAAGGCAGCGGGCTGAAGTTCGGCTTCGACGGCGATACGGTGCACCTGGACACCGCAGCCTTGCCCGAAGCCGAGCGGATCGCAGTGAGTTCGCTGTTCCAGAAGGAGCTGGGACAATTGAAAGTGAACGGTCTGTTCGATGCCGGTACCAAGGCCATCAATGCGCTGAAGGCCGGGTACAGCGCCAAGGACCTCACCACGGCATTGAACAAGACCACGGTGATGTTCCAGACCGGCTCGGCCCGCATCACCCCGAGCAGCGGGGACATCATCCGCCATGCCGCTGAAGCGATCCAGGGCGCTCCGGCCGGCACGCGGGTGGAGGTGGGCGGGCACACCGACAGCCAGGGAAATGCCGCCGACAACCAGTTGCTCAGCGAACAACGTGCGAAAGCGGTGGCCGATGCGCTGGTAGCTGCCGGTGTGCCCGCCGAGCGGCTGGCGTCACGCGGGTTTGGGTCCAACCGCCCGGTTGGCGACAACACCACCGACGCAGGGCGGGCGGAAAACCGGCGCATCGCGTATGAGGTGCTGCCGTAGGGACGCGCCATGCGTGTCCTGCGGGGCGTCTGGCATTGCGATGGACACGCATGGCGTGTCCCTACGCGGTGTCGGGTGCCCCGCGCGGTGTCGGATGCGGCGCGCGGGGCGGCTTACCGTCGCACCTGGCCCTCTCCGCGCACCACGAAGCGCTCCACCGTGAGCGCTTCCAGGCCCATCGGCCCGTACGCGTGCAGCCGCGTGGTGGAAATGCCGATCTCCGCCCCCAGCCCGAGTTCACCGCCATCGGAAAAGCGCGACGAGGCGTTCACCATCACCACCGCCGAACGCAGCGCCTGGACGAAGCGCTCCGCCGCTGCCGCATCCTCGGTGACGATCACTTCAGTGTGGTCGGAACTGTACTGCTGGATGTGCGCCAGCGCCTGCTCCAGATCATCCACCACGCGCACGGCCAGAATCAGGTCCAGGTACTCGGCCGCGTAATCGTCTTCGGTGGCGTCGACGGCATCCGGCAGCCACTGCCGGGCGCGCGCGTCGGCGCGCAGCTGCACGCCGCGTCCGCCCAGTGCCTTCGCCGCCTGCGGCAGGAAGCGCGCCGCGACATCAGCGTGTACCAGCAGGGTTTCCAGTGAATTGCAGGCCGCAGGGCGGCTGCATTTGCCGTCCACCAACAGGGCCAGGGCCTTGTCGAGGTCCGCCGCAGCATCCACGTACAGGTGGCACACGCCCTTGTAGTGCTTGATCACCGGCACGCGCGCATGCTCGGCAACGAAGCGGATCAGGCCTTCGCCCCCGCGCGGAATGGCCAGGTCGATGATGTCGTGCAGCTGCAGCAGGGTGAGCATGGTTTCGCGGCGCAGGTCCTCGACCAGGGTGAGCGCGGCGTCCGGGATGCCGTTGTCACGCAGGGCGCGCCTGAGCGATGCGGCGATGGCCGTGTTGGAATGGATGGCTTCCGACCCGCCGCGCAGGATGACGCCGTTGCCGGCCTTGATGCAGAGCGCGGCGGCGTCGGCCGTCACGTTGGGCCGGGCTTCGTAGATCATGGCGATGACGCCGAGCGGGACGCGTACCTTCTGCACGCGGATGCCGTTCGGGCGGGTGTCGTCGCGGGTGACGGTGCCGACCGGGTCGGGGAGATCCGCGACCTCGCGCAGGGCGTTGCTGATGCCTGCCAGGCGCGTTGGATCGAGCGCGAGCCGGTCGAGCATCGCGGTGCCGGTGCCTTTGGCATCAGCGGCGGCGAGGTCCTGGGCGTTGGCGGAGAGGATGCGTTCCGCGTCGGCATCCAGGGCGTCGGCCATGGCGTGCAGCAGCGTGGCTTTGGCCTCCGGAGAGAGCTGAGCCAGCACCCGGGCGGCGTTGCGGCAGGCCAGTGCCTGGGTGCGGATGTCGCTATCAGCGCGTTCCATTGTCTGTCTCCAGAATGATGCCGGTAGGGTCGGTTGTAAAACGACCGCCGATGGCGGTGATCATCTCTTTGACGCATGAACCCCTGGCGGAGAGACGCGTTTCATTCAAGGTCATGCGTCACCGGGCGTGGCGACATTACGTGTAGTCGTCTTACGACCGACCCTACCGGCAATCCGCGTGTCCCGGATTCTGCGCATGCCCCGGATCGGGCCCGTACCCCGAAATGCGCGCACGGTGCACGCGGACGCAACGGGCCACCACGCGGCCAACATCACAGCAGCACCAGATCGTCGCGGTGGATCACGTTGCCACCGTAGTTGTAACCGAGGACGCTTTCAATGTCGCGCGAATGCCGCCCGGCCACGCGCCGGATGTCGCTCGCCGAGTACTGGCTGACGCCGCGCGCCAGATTCACCTCGCCTGCCGCGCCGCGCCACCTCACCAGCACCATGTCGCCCCGGCGGAAATCCCCCTCCGCCAAGGTGACGCCTCCCGGCAGCAGCGACGCGCCCTTCTCGCGCAGCGCACGCGCCGCGCCTTCGTCCACCACGATCGCCCCCGCCTCCAACGGCGCATGCCGCAGCCAGTACTTGCGGGCGGCCTCACGCGACTGCCCGGCGTGAATGCGGGTTCCAAACAGCCGGCCCTGTGCCAGCGCGCGCACCACATCGGCGTCGCGGCCATTGAACAGGCAGGTCTCGATGCCAACCCGACCGGCCTTGGCGGCCGCCTCCAGCTTGGTGTGCATGCCGCCGGTCCCTACCCCGCTGCCGGCACCGCCGGCCATGGCCAGCACCCCGGCACTGAGCTCCGGCACATCGTGAATCGGCCGTGCCTGCGGATCGCGGCGGGGATCCGCGCTGTACAGGCCATCGATGTCGGTGGCGATGAACAGCACATCGGCGTCGATGAGCGCAGCAACGGTGGCGGCGAGGTTGTCGTTGTCGCCGAGTTTGAGTTCGTCCACCGAAACAGTGTCGTTCTCGTTCACCACCGGCAGCGCACCCAGTCGCAGCAGCTCGTTGAGCGTCGCCCGCGCGTTGAGATAGCGACGGCGATTGCGCAGGTCGTCGTGGGTGAGCAGCACCTGCGCCACCGGGCGTTCGAAGAAGCGCTGCCACAGGCCGATGAGCTGCGCCTGGCCGAGTGCGGCCAGGGCCTGGCGCGCGGCCATGGCGGCACCCGCCTCCAGTGCACGCGGCACGATGGCACGGCCGGCCGCGACCGCACCGGAGGAAACGATCACCACCTCGCGCCCGGCCTGCACGTGGGCGGAGACGAACTGCGCCAGGCCGAGCGCGTGGCGCGGCGACAGGCCGCCGCCGTCGGCGGCCAGGAGGCTGCTGCCGACCTTGAGCACGGCGCGTTTCCAGGTGGGCAGCGGTTGTTCGGGGAAGGGGGATGCGGGCATTGCGGTGTCCAGGTGTCCGTGGCGTGCGGTGGGGTTATCGAGGTCCGGCCAACGGATCACCTCACCGTTCACCGCACCGGAATACAACAAAAAACGGCGACCTCTCGGCCGCCGTTTCCATCACACCAACGCCGCCCAGCGGGTGCGCAGGTCGTCCAACCGCAGATCCGCCGCGGCCCCGGGCGACACGCGCGCGGCCAGGCTGCCTTCCGGGGTCCGCCCCTGCCCCGCCGTGTCCGCCGAGGCGGCGGCCGCCTTGTAGGCCTCGCGGAACGGGACGCCGGCCACCGCGGCCTCCACGGCCACATCGGTGGCGTACATGCCCGAGTCGATCGCCGCGCGCAGCTTGTCGTCGCGCCACTCCAGGTTGGCCAGCAGCGCCGGCAACAGCTCCAGCGCCGGAATGCCGCGACCGAAGCCGTGGAAAATCGCCCCCTTGCTGCTCTGCAGATCGCGGTGATACCCCGACGGCAGCGACAGCAGCTGTTCGATCTCGGTGCGCGCGGCGGCGACCGACGCATGGGTGGCCCGCAGCAGCTCCACCACATCGGGGTTGCGCTTGTTCGGCATGATCGAGCTGCCGGTGGTGTACTGCGCCGGCAACGCGACGAAACCAAACTCACCGCTGGTGAACAGCGAGAGATCCCAGGCGATGCGGCGCAGGTCGAGGGTGGCACCGCCCAGGGCTTCCAGGGCGGCCAGCTCGAACTTGCCGCGCGAGAGCTGCGCGTAGATCGGCGAGATCTGCATGCGCGCGAAGCCAAGCGCTGCCGTGGTGTGGCTGCGGTCCAGCGGCAGGTTCACGCCATAGCCGGCCGCCGTACCCAATGGGTTGGCGTCGATCAGCGCGAACGTATCGTGCGCGCGGATCGCGTTGTCGATGAAGGCTTCGGCCCAGCCGGCCCACCACATGCCGGCCGAAGAGACCACGGCGCGCTGGATGTGGGTGTAGCCCGGCAGCGGCAGGTCCTTTTCGGCTTCGGCGCGGTCCAGCGCGACTTTGGCGATTTCGCGGCTGAGTTCAGCCACGCGCAGCAGCTTGTCCTTCAGCCACAGGCGGGTGGCGACCAGGATCTGGTCGTTGCGGCTGCGCCCGGTATGGATGCGGCGGCCGGCGTCGCCCAGGCGTTCGGTCAGGCGCGCTTCGATCGCCGAGTGGCAGTCCTCGAAGCGTTCATCCAGCACGAATGCGCCGCTGCGGAAGTCGTCCGCAAGCAGGTCCAGTTCGCGCAGCAGGCCGTCCAGCTCGTCCTGGCTGAGGATGCCGATGTGCTGCAGCCCTTCCGCGTGCGCCTTGCTGGCGGTCACGTCGTACAGGAAGAACTCGCGGTCCAGGATGACGTCGTCGCCGGCCAGGAAGGTCTGGATCTTGGCGTCCACCGCCACGCCGGGCTTCTGCCAGAGAAGGTCTGCCATGTTGTGCTCCAATCAGTACGGAATTGCGGTGAGTTCGTCCAGGCCCAGGGCCAGGTTGAGGTTCTGCAGGGCCTGGGTGGCCGCGCCCTTCAGCAGATTGTCCAAGGTGGCCACGACCACCACGCGGCGACCGCCCGGCGCGACATCGAACGCGCCGATCTGCACGCCGTGCTTCCCCGCGATCTGGCTCACCCACGGCGCGGTGTCGATGATCTCGACGAGCGGTTCGGTCGCGAAGAACTTCTGGTAGCGCGCAATGATCGCCTCACGGGTCATCGGTTCGCGCAGCCACAGGTTGACCGTCATGGTGATACCGCGGAAATGCGGAGCCACATGCGGCATGAACTCCACCGGCACGCGCAGGTGCGCGGACACTTCACGTTCGTGCACGTGATTGGTGAGCGCATATGGCATCAGGTTGTCGGACAGCAGCTCGGGATTGTTCTTGTCCGAGGGCGTGGTGCCGGCACCGGAGTAGCCCGACACGCCAAAGCACTGCGGCGGGCCGGCCAGTTCGTCCAGCAGCGGGCTGATCGCCAGCTGCATCGCGGTGGCATAGCAGCCAGGGTTGCTGATGTGTTTCTGGCCGGTGTAATCGCCGCGGGTCCGTTCAGGCAGGCCGTAGTACCAGCTGCCTTCGAAGCGGTTGTCGGCCGAGAGGTCTACGATGACGGTATCGGGCTTTGCGGCATCCAGCGCGGCCACGAAGGGCGCGGAGAGGCCGTTGGGAAGGGCCAGGATGACCGCGTCCATGCCTTTGGCGGCGACGGCATCGGCGTCGAGGTTTTCAAAGTAGAGCGGGGCTCTGCCCCGCTGCGCGGCGCTGTCGATTTCGGGGTAATGGTCGCCCACGCGCTGCCCGGCCAGCTCGCGCGAGGAAACAAAGCCGAGCTCCAGGTTCGGGTGGCCGGCGATCAGGCGGATCAGCTCGGCCCCGGTGTGGCCGCGGGCACCGACGATGCCGACGGTGAAGGTCTTGGAAGTGGTCATGCGGTTCTCCGGCTCAACCCAGCAGGCTCGGCGTGCGCGCGGCACAGTGGTCGACGTAGGTGCGGATACGGTCGAAGCTGTCCGCGCCGAACCAGAACACCTTCCAGTGGTCCTGCTTGTAGCAGCCGTCGGATTCGGAATAGTAGAAGTGGTTGATCGGGTTGCCGTGGCGCGAACGCCAGAACAGCTGCGGCGTCTCTTCCAGCATCACGTTCCACACGGCCCGGCCCAGGCCTTCGCCCTGCGCATCGTCGAGCACGGCAAACTTGTCCAGGTACACGCCCTCTGCTTCGTCGGTGAGGATCACTGCGGCGCGGTAGTTCTCGCTGACGTAGGCACGCAACAGCTTCGTCTTCTCGAAGTAGTCCGGCACCAGGGTGCGGCCGAAGCTGGACTCGATCAGGCCCTTCAGGCGCGGCAGGTCCAGTTCGCTCCAGGTGGTGGCGCGCAGCACCTTCTCGCCCCTGCGCACCAGCGTGCCCGAGCCCTTGTGGGTGAACAGCTCCTTGGCCAGGTCGGCGGGACGCGTGATGGACACCGACGATTCAAGCGGCAGGCGGTCCAGCAGGTCCTTGATCTGTTCGATCTTGACCTTCATGCCGCCGTGGATCCACGGCTGGGCGATGAGGTGATCGTATTCGGTGGACAGGTTGATCGAGTCGATCACCCTGCCTTCTTCATCCAGCAGGCCTCCGGTGCCGGTGAGAAAGATGATCTTGTACGGTTGCAGCTCCTGCACCAGTTCGTTGGCGGCGAAGTCGGCGTTGACGTTCAGGATCTGTCCGCAGCGGGTTTCGCCCAGGCTGGTGATGACCGGGATGGAGCCGGCACGCAGGCTGGCTTCGATAGGGGCAAGATTGACCTTCTTCACCTCACCCACCAGCCCATAGGTGGTCTGGTCGAGATATTCGGCTTCGAACACACCGCCGGTAATCGAGGTGGCGCGTGCACCGTTCTGCTGCAGCGCTTCCACCAGCTGCAGGTTGGACTGCTGGAACACGCGGCGCACGATCGCCAGGCCTTCCGGCGAGGTCACGCGCAGACCGTTGACGGTTTCCTTGACGATGCCGGCGGCGGACAGCTCGGCATCCAGCTGCGGGCCGGCCCCGTGCAGAACGATCGGAGTGAGCCCGACTTCCTGCAGGAACGAGAGCGAGGAGGTCAGCGCGTCCAGGTCGTCGCGCAGGACCGCGCCGCCGACCTTGACCACGGCGAAGCGCTTGGCATCCAGCTGCGAGAAGCGCTTGAGGTACTGGCTGATCTCCTTCGCGCTGGCCATGCTGGAAAGCAGGCGCACGATGGTCTGGCGGGTCTGGCGGTGGGGCTGGGAAGGAGACATTTCGTTTTCGTCAAAGGCGGCCGCAGCCGCATCGGAGGGAGCGTCGGGAGGAGACCACGACGCGCTCAAAAGTCAGGCTCCGGCCGCGATGATGCGGTGCACGGAATCGGTGTAACGCTGCAGCTGCTCCAGCGTCACGAACTCGTCGGCGGTATGCGCCTGGGCGATGTCGCCCGGCCCGTACACCAGCGTGGTGTAACCACCCGCCGAGAACAACGAGGCTTCGGTCCAGAAGTCCACGGCGTTGCCGATCGTCAGGTCCAGCGCGTCGGCCACGTCACGCGCCAGCAGTCGGCGGTGTTCGGCTTCGGCGATGTCGCCTGCCGGCAGGCTGGGGCCCCGGAAGGTTTCGGTGAACATCGCCGCTTCCGGTTCGGCGAAGCCGGCGAAGGTGGCCAGCAGCGCGTCGATGTCCATCGACGGCAGTGGGCGGAAGCCGAAACGCAGTTCGGCGGCCGGCGCGATCATGTTGGCCTTGATCCCGCCCTCCACCCGCCCGATGTTGAAGCGCAGGCCGGTGAGACCGCCGAAGCGCGCGTGCGCCAGCGATTCCACATGGTCCAGCGCGCGGTTGCCCCAGCGCATCGCCTGGTGCAGGGCGCTGGCAGCGGCGTCCTGCTTGCCGGAGGCGTGCCCTGCCCGCCCGGCGAACTGCATCAACACCGAGCTGATGCCACGATGCGCCAGCACCGCTTCGCTCATGGTCGGCTCGGCCACCAGCACTGCTTCGTACGGAATGCCACGGGCCAGGAACGCCGCGATGCAGCGCGGGTCGTTGGCTTCTTCATCGCTGGAGAACAGGAACGCGGCATCGCCATCGCTGGCATTGGCTGCTGCCACCAGTGCAGCGGCCGCGCCCTTGATGTCACACACGCCCAGGCCGATCACCCGGTCCCCGGTTCGCCGCATGACGTGCGGGTCCGCACTCCAGTGCGGCGAATCCGGCACGGTATCCAGATGCACGTTGAACAGGTACTTCGGCGTCCCGCGCACGGCATACAGGCTGACCGCACCCGCGCCGTGGTCGATCACCTCGACGTTGAACCCCGGAAGGTTCGCGCGCAGGTAATCGAAGATGCCACCGGTGGTGATCGCCCGCGGCGGATTGCGGGTGTCGAACGACACCAGGGCCTGCAGGTGCGAGAGCGTCTGTTCAAGCATGAATCGAGGATCCTTAAAACGGCATGTGCCTGGCTGGAGGAGAGCCCCCTTCTTGTTGAAGGGGGCGCGCCAACGGCGCGGGGTTAAGGGGGAATGCGTGGGCAGGTCAACCCGGTTAGCGGTTGACCTGCGCGTACAAAGTGCTGCTCATACCGAACAGCTTGATGAAGCCCTCGGCCTCTTCCACGCCCCAGTCCGCCGACTGCGCATACGTCGCGCCCTTGGTGTTGAGCAGGTGCGGCGACTTCACCGCCACCGCGTCCACGCGGCCACCACGGGTTTCCAGCACCACTTCACCGTTGACCTTGGCCTGCGAGGACTTCAGGAACGCTTCGATGTCGGTCTTGAGCGGGTCGTGGTAGAAGCCTTCGTACACCAGCTCCACCCACTTGCGCGCCACGTCCGGCTTGAAGCGGTTCTGCTGCTTGGTCAGCACGGCGTCTTCCAGCGCACGGTGCGCGGTGAGCAGCGAGACCAGGCCCGGGGCTTCGAACACGATGCGGCCTTTCAGGCCGATCACGGTGTCGCCGGTGTACACGCCACGGCCGACGCCATACGGGGCGAACAGCTTGTTGAGCTGGGCCAGGATCTTCTCGCCCGGCAATGCCTGGCCGTTGAGTTCAACCGCTTCGCCCTCGACGAACTTCAGGGTGACCTGCAGCGCCTCGACCGGCCATTCGCTGCGCGGTGCGCACCAGCCACGTGCGCCTTCGCCCGGTGCTTCCCAACGGTCGATCTCGCCGCCGGACATGGTCAGGCCGAGCAGGTTTTCGTTGATGGTGTAGGCCTGCTGCTTGGCGCGTACGCCGAAGCCGCGCTCTTCCAGGTACTTCTGCTCGTAGGCGCGGGTCTGGGTGTGTTCCTTCTGGATTTCGCGGATCGGCGCGACGATCTGGTAGTCGCCGAGCGCCTTCACGGCCAGGTCGAAACGCACCTGGTCGTTGCCCATGCCGGTGCAGCCGTGGGCGATGATGTTGGTGCCCAGCTCGGCAGCGCGCTTGAGCGCGGCGTCGACGATCAGGTAACGGTCGGACACCAGCAGCGGGTACTGACCCTGGTAGCCCTCGCCGGCCCACACGAACGGCTTGACGAAGCCACCCCAGATGGCCGGACCGCCGTCGACGGTGACGTGGCTGGCCACGCCCAGTTCGGCGGCGCGCTTTTCGATGAAGTCGCGCTCTTCGTCATCCACGCCGCCGGTGTCTGCGAACACGGTGTGCACGTTGTAGCCGCGCTCCTGCAGGTACGGCACGCAGAAGCTGGTGTCGAGTCCGCCGGAGAAGGCCAGGACGATGTCTTTGTTGCTCATGGGGGTCAGGTCCAAATGGGTGAAATGTGGATTTGCGTGGGCCGGCCAACGGCCGGCGCTACCGGATGCAGCCACGCAGGGCGTGGCTCTACGGCGACGAGGTTATCTGCCCGCCACGGCAGCCATGATCGCCTTCTGCACGTGCAGGCGGTTTTCGGCTTCGTTGATGGCGATGCACTGCGGCGAATCCATCACGCCATCCGTGGCCTTGACGTTGCGGCGCAGCGGCAGGCAGTGACTGAACACGCCGTTGTTGGTGAGCGCCATCTTGCGTTCGTCGACGATGAAGTGCTTGAACTGGTCGCGGATCGGCTTTTCCGGCTCCCAGTTGCCGAAGAACGGCAGCGCGCCCCAGCTCTTGGCGTACACGACATCGGCACCGGCGTAGGCGCTGTCGATGTCATGGCTGACCTTCAGCGACCCGCCGCTTTCGGCGACGTTCTGCTCGGCCCAGCCCATGTAGCGGTCATCGAGGATGTAGTCGGCGGTCGGGCACAGCAGGGTGACGTCCATGCCCATGCGGGTGGCAATGGTCAGCGCGGAGTTGGCCACGGCGGTGTTCAGCGGCTTGGGATGGTAAGTCCAGGTGAGCACGTACTTCTTGCCGCGCAGGTCCTGGGTACCGAAATGTTCCTGCAGCGCCATCACGTGGGCCAGTTCCTGGCACGGATGGGTGATGGTTTCCATGTTGATCACCGGCACCGGCGAGTACTTGGCGAAGCTGTTCAGCACGATGTCCTGGCGGTCATAGGCCCAGTCCACGAACTTCGGGAAGGCACGTACTGCGATGATGTCGCAGTAGCGACCAAGCACCTTGGCCACTTCTGCGATGTGCTCCTCTGTGTCGCCATCCATCACCATGCCCAGGTTGAACTCGATCGGCCATGCGTCCTTGCCCGGCTGCAGCACCACCGCATGCGCGCCCAGCTGGAAAGCACCGAGCTCGAAGCTGGTGCGGGTACGCATGGACGGATTGAAGAACACCAGGGCGATCGACTTGCCCTTGAGGTGGTCGCCGAGCTTGTTCTGCTTGAACAGGGCAGCCTGGGTCAGCAGGGCGTCCAGTTCGGGACGGCTCCAGTCCTGGGTGTTCAGGAAGTGCTTCAGGGACATCGGGTGATCCTTTGAGGCAAATGTTTGAAGGGAAAAACGTACAGATGAAACTTTTCAGAACGTAGAAACGAAAAAACCCAGCCGGGAGGCTGGGTTTTCCGAACAGACAGCACGAAGCTCCGGTTACCCAGCGAAAATGTGGGGTTCCGGTCGGCGGGCACGCGACGTCATGCCCGTAGCCATACGGGCGGCGCTGGTGTCGTGCTGGAAGTCGGTGAGTTTCATGGCCGCCCATCTTTGCATGGGGCGAAAGCCAGCGCAAGCATTACGGGTTCGACGGCGCGGTGGCCTGGTCGTTGCCCACCCAGGGGGTGATCGAGACCCGGATCTTGAGCCGGTTGCCCGGGTCGTCCGGCAGGCGGGAGCGGTACTTGGTGCCCTTGTAGACGTAATCCACGTCGTAGGCGATGGGGCGGCGGAACTCGCGTCCCACGGGAATGATCTTGCAGTCGCGGGTCAGCAGCGGGCCGTTGCCGGACGCTGGAGCGGCCTCTACCACCGGCATGCCGTCCTCGCCTTCGGCGACCTCGTCCCGCTTGAAGATCGAGCGTACCGAATCCATGAACCGGCCGAAGCGCCCCTTCTCCTCCTGCGGCTCCTCGCCGGTGACGTTCACCGGGGCCAGGGTCCGGGTGGAGACCGGCTCGCAGTGCTCCTCGGTGCGGGTAGCCCGCAGGGTCTGGAACACCG
>JAEWLO010000011.1 GCA_023457475.1 Pseudomonadota bacterium
GTTGGGCTCAGTCTCACGCGCGGCTGAGGCGCTGTTCGTCAGCCAGCCGGCGGTGAGCCAGCAGCTGCAGGCGCTGGAGCGGGAGCTGGGGGTGGTGCTGTTCGAACGCAGCGGCCGCCGCCTGGTGCCCAGTCGCGAGGGCCAGCTGCTGTTCGAGATGGCGCAGCCGCTGGTGGAGAGCCTCGACGGGCTGGAAGGCAGTTTCCGAGACAAGGTGAAGGGACTGGATGCCGGTGAACTGAACATCGCCGCCAACAGTTCCACCATCCTGTACCTGCTGCCGCGCATCGTGGAGCGCTTCCGCCAACGCCATCCGGACGTACGCCTGACCCTGCACAACGCGATCAGTGCCGATGGCACCGACCTGCTGCGCAGCGACGCCGCCGACCTGGCGGTGGGGTCGATGACCGAGGTGCCGGCCGACCTGACCTATGCACCGGCCTATCGCTTCGAGCAGGTGCTGATCGCACCGCCCGACCACCCGCTCGCCCGCGCCCCCGAACTGACCCTGGAGGCGATCGCGCGGTACCCGCTGGTGCTGCCGCCCAAGCGCCAGATCACCTACCGGCTGGTGGACCAGGTGTTCCAGCGCCAGCGCGTGCCATACACCGTGGCGCTGGAAGTCGGCGGCTGGGAGGTGATCAAGCAGTACGTGGCGATGGGCATGGGTATCTCCATCGTGCCGGCGCTGTGCCTGAGCGGGACCGACCACGAGCGGCTGGTCACCCGTTCGATGAGCGCATGGTTCCCGGAACGGAGCTATGGCGTGATCGTGCGGCGCGGCCGCTTCCTCTCTCCGCAGGCGCGCGCCTTCATCGAGCTGATCCAGCCGGACCTGTTCAGTCCGCGCAGCTATGATGAAAGCGGACACTCGGAACGCTGAAGGCGCTTCGTTTGAATCCTTTACTCCGTAAGAGCAAAGTTGATCTTGTGGCCAAGAACAAAGGGATTTTATGCAAGGGAACCTCTACAAGTACTTTGGCCCGCAAGTCGTCGACTTAGTTCTGACTGATGCAGGTGCGACGGTCAAGCTTTCGAAGCCGGAGGATTTTAACGATCCATACGAACTATTTCTGACTGTCGACTACGGCGTGGACGCGTCAGCATTGGCCGCATACCAAGAGTTGGTAGGCAACATTGATCAGCTGCCTACTACTTGCTTCTCGAACTCTCCAGCGGTCGCTCCGATGTGGGCACACTACGGCGTGAACGGCTCCGGATTCGTCATCGAGTTCGAAGAAGAGTGCCTTATCGATGAATTTCCGGAGAGCATCTTCAAGGATGTCACATATCGAGACACTGCCGATGATGGACTTACGGAAATGCTCTACAGGGCCCACGTAATCGGAAAGCCGAGATATACGTACTTCCTGAGGAATGGCGTCTTCTTTGCGGCTTACTTCACCAAGGCGAGCTGTTGGTCATACGAGCTCGAGAGACGTATGGTTGTGACCGACGAGTCTGAAGTTCGAAATGTTGGGAGCTTGATCCTCGCAGATGTACCGAAACACTGCATCAGGTCTCTGATCGCAGGGCCAAGAGCAGCCCCGGAACTCCGAACTCTGCTCCAGCAGCGAGCGGCGTTACTCGGCTGCTCGTACTATGAGGCGAAAATCGGTCGAAGCTCGATAACACCGTTCTTCTTAGATGATCAAGGACGTCCCCACATCTTCAAAGAAGGGCGAATCGTCGATGCAGATCAGTCTTGCGAAGAATGCAGTGAACCTACGTTAGTCGGGAATGATCGCTGTTCTTGGTGTCAGATTAGCGATGACGACCGGCGGGGCGCAGCCATCTCCAATCCGTATCGAATGCTTCACAATATTGGACATCTTGATGAGTACCTCAAACAAATGGATGCCATTTCGGCGCGGATATCCGCCAAAAAACGGCCTACGGGCAACTAGTACGATTTGCTTTCAGCCACTAGTAGCGACTGAAAGCTCCTATGTCGATTGAACTTCGCCACCTGCGCTATTTCCTGGCCGTGGCCGACACGCTGCACTTCGGCCGCGCGGCCGAGCGTCTGGGCATGTCGCAGCCGCCGCTCAGCCAGCAGATCCGCCAGTTGGAAGCGCTGCTGGGCGCGCGCCTGTTCGTGCGCAGCAACCGCCGGGTGGAACTGACCGAAGCGGGACGCGTGCTGCAGGTCCAGGCCACGGAGGCACTGGCACGGGTGGACCAGGCCATCGAGCTGACCCAACGTGCGCAGCGCGGGGAAACCGGCGAGCTGCGTATCGGGCTCACCCGTGCCACACCGTTGTCCACGCAGATTCCGCGGGCGATCTTCGCGTACCGTCAGCAGTTTCCACAGGTGCAGTTGAAGCTGCGCGAGATGAACACCCTGCAGCAGATCGACGCGCTGGTCGCCAACGAACTGGACGTGGGGCTCATCCGGAAACGCGCCCTGCCCACGCCGCTGATGTCGCGCAAGCTGTTCAGTGACCCGCTGGCGCTGGTGGTGCACGACCAGCATCCGCTGCTGCGTGGCGTGCCGGTGGGCGCACCGGTGGCCCTGCGTCTGTTCGCGCATGAACCGTTCGTGGGCTTCCTGCGCGAAGTCGGCGCGGGCATCCATGATCACTTCATCGCGCTGTGCCGGGGTGCGGGGTTCACGCCGCGCATCATCCAGGAAGCCGGCGAGGCGTCCACGCTGATCAGCCTGGCGGCGTCGGGCCTCGGCGTGACCGTGCTGCCGTCATCCTGCAGCCACATCCACGTGGAAGGCGCGCGCTTCGTGCCGCTGAGCGACCGTGCAGCCAGCTCGGAGGTGCACGTGGCCTGCCGGCGCGGCAATGCCTCGCCGCTGATCACCCACTTCACCCGCCTGCTGCAGGTGGGTATCAACGGCTGAGGGCAAGCGCCTCCGGCTGCGGTGCGGTGCGGCGGCGCAGCCGCCACGCGATGGTTGCGCCCGCAAGCGTGAGCGCTGCGGTGAACGCGCACACGCCCCACCAGTCCCAGCGGGTATAGAACACGCCGCCGGCGGCACCGGCCACGCTGGACCCCAGGTAATAGGAAAACAGGTACAGCGCCGAGGCCTCGGCACGCAGCACGCCGGCGCGGCTGCCGACCCAGCTGCTGGCCACCGAGTGGCCGCCGAAGAAGCCGAAGGTGACCAGCGCGATGCCGGCCGCCATGCAGCCCAGCCACGGCAGTGCCAGCAGCACGATGCCGGCGGCGATCAGCGCGTAGCAGATGCCCAGCACCTTGCCGCGCCCGTGCCGGGTCGCCTGCTGGCCCATCCAGGCCGAGCTGAAGGTACCGACCAGGTACACGCTGAAGATCAGTCCGACCACGGTCTGGCTGAGCCGGTACGGCGGCGCGAGCAGGTGATAGCCGAGGTAGTTGTAGAGGGTAACGAAGACGCCCATCAGCAGGAAGGCGGTGGCGAACAGCCAGGGCAGGCCGGGGTCGGCGAACAGCGTGCGCCAGCGTGCGGGCAGTTCCCGCAGGCCGCTGCGGCGGCTCTGGAAATGGCGCGACGGCGGCAGCTGCAGCCACAGCAGCACGGTACTGACCACGGCAATCAGCGAGACCACGCCGATGCCCCAGCGCCAGCCCCAGTGGTCGGCGATCACGCCGGCAATGAGCCGTCCGCTCATGCCGCCGACGGCATTGCCACCGATGTACAGGCCCATCGCCAGGCCGAGTGCGCGGGCATCCATTTCCTCCACGAGGTAGGTCATCGCCACCGCCGGCACGCCACTCAGGGCCAGGCCGAGCAGCGCGCGCAGGATCAGCAGCGTGGTCCAGTCGTGGACCAGCGCGCTGGCGGCGGAGAGCACGGTGGAGGCCAGCAGCGCGGTGATCATCACGTTGCGGCGGCCAACCCGGTCGGAGATCAGGCCGGCGATCAACATGGAGACCGCCAGCAGGCCCGTGCTGAGCGAGAGCGCCAGCGCGCTGTTGGCCGCCGACACCCCGAAGTGGCGGCTGAATTCCGGCAGCAGCGGCTGCACGGTGTAGAGCAGCCCGAACGTGGAGAAGCCCGCCAGGAACAGGGCCACGGCGGTGCGCCGGAAGGCCGGGGTGCCTTGCTGGATGTGGTCGCTGGCGGGGCTGTAAGCGGCCGGGGCGCTGCGGTCGGGCAGCGCGGCGGTGTCACCGTTCATGGCATCGGGGCCCGTGGGGGTGGGCCGTTATGGGGGATCGGTGGTCAGGATAGGCG
>JAEWLO010000012.1 GCA_023457475.1 Pseudomonadota bacterium
CTTGAGGGCGATGGCGGCCAGGATCACCGAACCGGCGGTCGGCGCTTCCACGTGGGCGTCCGGCAGCCAGGTATGGACCGGGAACATCGGCACCTTGACCGCGAAGGCGATCAGGAACGCGAAGAAGATCCAGGTCTGTTCCTTGGCCGACAGTGGCAGTGCATACAGGTCGGCCAGCTGGAAGCTGCCGCCCTTCATGTACAGGTAGATCAGTGCCACCAGCATCAGCACCGAGCCGAGGAAGGTGTACAGGAAGAACTTCAGCGCGGCCTAGATGCGGCGCGGGCCGCCCCAGACACCGATGATGAGGAACATCGGGATCAGCATCGCCTCGAAGAACACGTAGAACAGCATCGCGTCCGTTGCGGCGAAAATGCCGACGGTGACGCCTTCCAGGATCAGGAAGGCGGCCACGTACTGGTTCACGCGCTTGTCGATGGCGCTCCACGCACCGATCAGGGCCAGCACCGAGACCAGGGTGGTCAGCAGGATCAGCGCGATCGCGATGCCGTCCACACCCAGGTTGTAGCCGATGTCGTAGGCGGGGATCCAGGCACGCGTCTCGACGAACTGCAGCGCGTCGTTGGACACGTCGTAGCCGCTGAGCAGGAACAGGCTGGCCGCGAAGGTCAGCACTGCCACGCCCAGGGAGGCCCAGCGGGCGGTCTGGGCGTCACGGATGGCAAGGATCAGGGCACCGCCGAGGATCGGCAGCCAGATGAGAACACTGAGGAGAGGCCAGTTCGACACGTCTTCTTATTCCGTACAGGTCATCAACGCAGGTAATGCATCAGCGCGCCCAGAAGGGCAATCAGGCCGATGATCATCGCGAAGGCGTAGTGATAGAGGAAACCGGATTGGGTGCGACGCAGCAGGTTGGCCGCCAGGTCGATCAGGCGAGCCGAACCGTTGACCACCACACCATCGACGAGATTCGTGTCGATCGCGCGCGAAACCTTGCCCAGCTTGACGCCGCCACCGGCGAAACCGCCGATCCACAGCTTGTCGAAACCGTACTTGTTCTCCAGCACCGAGACCAGCGGCGAGAAGGTCTTGCGGGCCTTCGTCGCCAGTTCCGGCTTCCACAGGTAGAACAGCACCGCCAGCAGGAAACCCGCGAGCGTCAGCCACACGGCCGGGCCCTTGAGCGCATGGCCCACGAAGCCGATCGGACCGTGGAACTCGGCCGCCAGCGCACCGATGGTGTTGCGTGCCGGGTCGTAGAAATCAACGATGCCGGTGAAGAACGAGTGCACCTGGCCCGGGACGCCGCCTTCGGCGTGGTCACCCGCCCAGTCGGTGCCGTACAGCATCGGACCGATGCTGAAGAAACCGATCACGATCGACGGAATCGCCAGCAGGATCAGCGGCAGGGTGACCACCCACGGGGTTTCATGCGGTTCATGCGGACCGTGGCCGTGGCCGTGGCCGTGGTCATCGTGATGTGCGTCGGCGTGATGCGCATCGCCAGCATGATGGTCGTCATGGCCATGACCATGACCCTCGTCATGATGCACATCGCGGAACCGTTCCTTGCCATGGAAGGTCAGGAACAGCAGGCGGAAGCTGTAGAAGCTGGTGACGATGACACCACCCAGAACGGCCCAGTAACCGTAGGTTGCCACCCAGCTCGACGAGAATTCGGCGTGGTGCTTGGCTGCCTCGATGATGGTGTCCTTGGAGTAGAAGCCGGAGAAGAACGGCGTACCGACCAGGGCCAGCGTACCGATCCACATGGTGATGAAGGTGATCGGCATGTACTTGCGCAGGCCGCCCATCTTGCGCATGTCCTGCTCGTGGTGCATGGCGATGATCACCGAGCCCGCGCCGAGGAACAGCAGCGCCTTGAAGAAGGCGTGGGTCATCAGGTGGAACACGGCTGCCGAGTAGGCCGACACGCCCAGCGCCACGGTCATGTAGCCCAGCTGCGACAGCGTGGAGTACGCGACAACGCGCTTGATGTCGTTCTGCACGATGCCGATCAGGCCGGTGAAGAACGCGGTGGTGGCACCGATGAACAGCACGAAGTTCAGCGCGGTCTGCGACAGCTCGAACAGCGGCGACATGCGGGTGACCATGAAGATGCCCGCGGTGACCATGGTGGCGGCGTGGATCAGCGCCGAAATCGGGGTCGGGCCTTCCATCGAATCCGGCAGCCAGACGTGCAGCGGCACCTGGGCGGACTTGCCCATCGCGCCGATGAACAGGCAGATGCAGATGATGGTCGCCACGGACCACACCACCGGCTCGGACAGCACGTTGATTTCGGTCAGGCCGAACAGGTTGATCGTGCCCGACCACACCTGCAGCTGCGCTTCCGGGTGGCCGAGGATCGAGGCCTGGGAGAACACGGTGGCGTAATCAAGCGTGCCGAACACCCACAACACGCCGGCGATGCCGAGGATGAAGCCGAAGTCGCCGACGCGGTTGACCAGGAACGCCTTCATGTTGGCGAAGATCGCCGTCGGGCGCTTGAACCAGAAACCGATCAACAGGTACGACACCAGGCCCACCGCTTCCCAGCCGAAGAACAGCTGCAGGAAGTTGTTGCTCATCACCAGGGTGAGCATCGAGAAGGTGAACAGCGAGATGTAGCTGAAGAAGCGCTGGTAACCCGGGTCTTCTTCCATGTAGCCGATGGTGTAGATGTGGACCAGCAGCGACACGAAAGTCACCACCACCATCATCATCGCGGTCAGCTTGTCGACCATGAAACCGACATGTGCCGAGTACTGGCCAACCTCAAAGAACGTGTAGACGTTCTGGTTGAACGGCTGCGCCCCGCCCCACAGCAGCTGGTAGAACACGTAGCTGGACAGCGCGCAGCTGACCGCGACCCCCAGAATGGTGACGGTCTGCGCGCCAAGGCGCCCGACCTGACGACCGAACAGGCCGGCGATGATGCTGCCGATCAGCGGTGCGAGCACCACTGCGATCAACAGACTCTTGGAGAGAGTGATTTCCATCTACGGTTCAGCCCTTCAGCGAATCGACTTCGCCGACATTGATGGTGCGGCGGGTACGGAACAGGGTTACCAGGATCGCGAGGCCGATGGCGGCTTCGGCCGCGGCCACGGTCAGGATGAAGAAGACGAACAGCTGGCCGGCCGTGTCGCCCAGTTCACGCGAGAACCCGACAAAATTGATGTTGACCGACAGCAGCATCAACTCGATGGACATCAACAGCACGATGATGTTCTTGCGGTTGAGGAAGATGCCGGCAAGGCTGATGCAGAACAGCAGCGCGCCCAGCGCCAGCAGGTGGCCGAGGGTGATCATGGAGCGCTCTCCTCGTTGGGCGCGGGCTTGGTCAGGGTATGCACGACCGGCTTTTCGGCGTCCATCTTGACCACGCGCAGGCGGTCGCTGCCCTTGACCATGGTCTGTTCGGTCGGGTTCTGGGTCTTGAGGCCCTCACGGCGACGCAGGGTCAGCATGACGGCGGCAACCACGGCCACGGTCAGGATGACGGCGGCGAACTCGAACGGCAGCAGGTATTCGGTGAACAGGCTGCGGGCCAGCCAGGTGATGTTGGAGCTGTCTGCGGCGAGCGCCGCGGCGTTGTCGGCCGGGAACGGGTTGACCGCCCTGCCCTTCACGCCGATCAGCACGACCATCTGCACCAGCATGGTGACCGCGACCACCAGCCCGATCGGCAGGTAGCGCACCCAGCCTTCACGCAGGTTGTTGTCGTCGATGTCGAGCATCATCACCACGAACAGGAACAGCACCATGACCGCGCCGACATAGACCAGCACCAGGGCCACGCCCAGGAACTCGGCCCCGACCAGCAGCCACACGCAGGCCACGGAGAAGAAGGTCAGGATCAGGCACAGCACGGCATACACCGGATTGCGCACGCTGATCACCGCCGCGGCGGAAATGCCCGCCACGATGGAGAAGACCCAGAAACTGATATTTACCCAATCCATCATGCGACCTCAGCGGAAAGCGGCATCGGCGGCGCGACGCTCGGCGATTTCGGCTTCAAGCCGATCACCGATGGCCAGCAGCTGCGGCTTGGTAACGATGTTCTCGCCACGGTTCTCGAAGTGGTACTCGAGAATGTGGGTCTCGACGATCGAGTCCACCGGGCAGCTTTCCTCACAGAAGCCGCAGAAGATGCACTTGAACAGGTCGATGTCGTAGCGGGTGGTACGGCGGGTGCCGTCTTCGCGCTTGGCCGAGTCGATGGTGATGGCCAGTGCCGGGCACACCGCTTCGCACAGTTTGCAGGCGATGCAGCGCTCTTCACCGTTGGGATACCGGCGCAGGGCGTGCAGGCCGCGGAAGCGCGGCGACTGCGGGAACTTCTCCATCGGGTACATCAGCGTGTACTTCGGCTTGAAGGTGTACTTCAGCGTCAGCCACAGGCCGCCGAGCAGCTCGAGCAGCAGCAGGCTTTTGAAGTAATGGGTAATTCTGTTCATCACTTAGACGCCCTTCTGGATCACGCCGTAGAACACCATCAACGCGGTCACTGCAATCCACGCGATGGTGAGCGGGATGAAGACCTTCCAGCCCAGACGCATGATCTGGTCATAACGGAAGCGCGGGAAGCTGGCACGGAACCAGATGTAGGCACTGGCGAAGAAGAACACCTTCACGAACAGCCACGGCGCACCGCCCTTCCAGACCCAGTCGATCCACGGCGAGATGTCCGCGGTGACCCAGCCCTGGATCGGGCTCAGCCAGCCACCCAGGAAGAAGATCGAGATCAGGAAGCTGATCAGGATCATGTTGGCGTATTCGGCCAGGAAGAACAGCGCGAACGCACCGCCGGAGTACTCGACCATGTGGCCGGCGACGATTTCCGATTCGCCTTCCACCACGTCGAACGGCGCGCGGTTGGTTTCGGCGACGCCGGACACCCAGTACACGACGAACAGCGGGAACAGCGGAATCAGGAACCAGTCGAAGAAGCCGGAGCTGCCGGCCTGCGCCATCACGATGTTGCTGAGGTTCAGGCTGCCCGACGCGATCATCACACCAACCAGGGCGAAGCCCATGGCGATATCGTAGCTGATCATCTGCGCCGAAGCGCGCATGGCACCCAGGAAGGCATACTTCGAGTTGGACGCCCAGCCGGCCAGGATGATGCCGTAGATGCCCAGCGAGGTCATTGCCAGCAGGTACAGCAGACCGGCGTTGGCGTTGGACAGCACGATCTGCGCGTCGAAGGGCACCACCGACCAGGCCGCGAAGGCCGGGGCCAGGGTGATCAGCGGAGCCAGCACGAAGATCGCCTTGTGCGAGCTGGCCGGCTGGATGATTTCCTTGAACAGCAGTTTGAAGACGTCGGCGAAGGCCTGGAAGATGCCCATGCCCACGTACATCGGGCCGTGGCGGACGTGCATCCAGCCGATCAGCTTGCGTTCCCAGACCACGAAGAAAGCCACCGAGATGATCACCGGCATGGCGATCACCAGGATCTTCAGGATGATCCAGATCAGCGCGCCGATTTCACCGAGGCCGAGCAGCCACTGGTGCAGCGGGTCCACCGCGTTCAACAGCATTTCGTTCATGCGGCCACCACCGTTACACGTGCGGCACCCAGCGGTGCGGTTGCACCGTGGCCCGATTCAATCCAGACCGTACCCGCGGCCACGCGGGCGTCGACCACCACCGGCAGCGTGGCGCGACCGGCATCGGTGCCGACCTTGGCCATCTGCCCTTCCACCAGCTGCAGGCGGGCGGCATCGTCAGCGTTGAGCACGATGCGCGGCTCGGTGTTCAGCGGATGCGACTGCAGCGCCTGCGCGCGGCGGACCACGGCGTCGGTGCGGTAGATCGCGGCGGTGGACGCCACTTCCAGGCCCTCGCCGGTGACCGGCGTGGCGGTGGAAGCGGACACGTTGACGCTGACCGGAGCCAGGCTGGCACGCAGGCCGGCCAGGTCGGTGAAGTCGAAGCCGGCCAGGGCCAGTTCGCCGCCCAGCGCACGCAGTACGCGCCAGCCCTCACGGGCTTCGCCCGGCAGCTTGCCGCCGGCACGCGCCAACTGCTCGCGACCGTCGAGGTTGGTCAGGGTGGCGTCGATTTCCGGCAGCGCGCCGATCGGCAGGATCACGTCGGCCACATCACGGGTCGAGGCACAGGCGAACTGGCTGAAGGCCACCACCTGCGCACCGGCCAGCGCCTTGCGGGCCGCGGGCGCGTCGGCGAAGTCCAGGCCCGGCTCGATGCCGTAGATGGCATAGGCCTTGCGCGGCTGGGCCAGCATGGCGGCCACGTCCTTGCCGGCCGGTAGCACGCCGGCGCGGGTCAGGCCCACGGCGTTGGCACCCTGCGGAATGCGGCACAGCTTCGCGCCGGTGGCGGCGGCGAAGTCGCGTGCGGCAGCGCGGATGGCAGC
>JAEWLO010000013.1 GCA_023457475.1 Pseudomonadota bacterium
CGGTCGTCAGACGACTGCCGATCACGTTGATCGGCAGGGTGACGCAGGGAGGTCTGGCGGAGACATGCCTCCGGCACCGGTCATGCGTCCCCGGGCGTTGCACCTTTCCGTGCAGTCGTCTGACGACCGACCCTACCGGCAACATCCGGCGCAATCGATCCCATCCGGCCGCACCCGATTCCATCCGGCGCACCCGATTCCATCCGGCGCACCCGATCCCAGCCAGGCCCACCCGTCTACCTCCAGGCCCACATCACCCCCGGCCACGCCTCCGCCGAGATCACGCATCGGCATCCAGTTCCGGGTAATGGCGGAAGATCCCGTTCGTGTTGAACGCCAACCGCCGCTCCGAAGCGAGATACGCAGCCACGTTCGGCCGCCGCGCCACCCGGTCATGCAGTGCATGCAGCAACGGCAGGTCTTCGCGCAAGGCCTGCATCCTGCGCGGAAACATGTAGGTCAATCCACTCACCACCTGGAAGAGCGACAGATCCACATACGAATGCTCGCGCAGCGGATGCAGGCCGCCGTTGGCCTCGATCACCTGCTCGAACCAGCCGAGGAACTTCGGCATGCGTTCGCCCCGCATCGAGGCCGCGCGGGCCTTGGCCTCTGCCTTCTGCTCTTCGTAGTAGGTCGACGCCGCGATGGGATGATGCGTGTCGTGGATCTCCGCCACGAAGTCGACAATCGTCATCTGCAGCTGCAGTGCCTGTACGCGGCGAGATGCGGCTTCCGGCACCAGCCCCAGTTCCGGCCCCAGGTAGTGCAGGATCGCCCCCACCTGGCCGATCACCTGCCGGCCGGTGACCAGGAACGGCGGTGCGAACGGCTGCAGGCCTTCATGCTTCCCCTCGAGGAAGGGCGTGATCGCCTCGTCACCGTGCACGCGGGCCATGTCCGTATACGCGGCACCGGCATCTTCCAGTGCCAAGCGCACGAACTCACCGCGCCCCTGGATGCCGGTCCAGTAGTAAAGCTCGTAGTGCATGGGAATCCTCCAGCGGTCCAGCCGGCAGCGTGCCCGTCACGCCGGCAACCCCTCGTGACAGCCGCGTCCACCCCCGGTGCACGCCGGGCTGCCCTCCATTGGCTGAATTGGGGGCCTGATTGACTTGAATCACTTCGGGGCAACCGCATATCCGGTACATCTGCAAGGGCCGGTGTGCCGGCCTCGCTCCCTCACGAGGAAATTCCCATGCGAATGGACAAGCTCACCTCGCGTTTCCAGCAGGCGCTGGCCGACGCACAGTCGCTGGCCGTGGGCCGCGATCACTCCATCCTTGAACCCGTGCACGTGTTCACGGCGCTGCTTGACCAGCAGGGCGGCAGCACGCGCCCGCTGCTCTCGCAGGCCGGCGTCAATGTGCCGGTGCTGCGCGAACGCCTGACCGAGGCGCTGGACGCGCTGCCCAAGGTAACCGGCCAGGCCGGCAACCTGTCGATGGGCAACGATCTCAACCGGCTGCTCAACGCCACCGACAAGCTGGCCCAGCAGCACGGCGACGCCTTCATCGCCAGCGAGTGGTTCGTGCGCGCGGCGCTGGAAGACAGCGGCACGCTGGGCATGGCGCTGCGCGCGGCCGGGGCGGACAAGGCGCGCGTGGACACCGCCATCGAGAAGATCCGTGGCGGCGAGAACGTGCAGTCGGAAAACGCCGAAGACCAGCGCCAGGCGCTGGAAAAGTACACCATCGACCTCACCGCCCGCGCCGAGAGCGGCAAGCTGGACCCGGTGATTGGCCGCGATGAGGAGATCCGCCGCACCATCCAGGTGCTGCAGCGGCGCACCAAGAACAACCCGGTGCTGATCGGCGAGCCGGGCGTGGGCAAGACCGCCATTGTCGAAGGCCTGGCCCAGCGCATCATCAATGATGAGGTGCCCGAAGGCCTGCGCGGCAAGCGCGTGCTGTCGCTCGACATGGGCGCGCTGATCGCCGGTGCCAAGTTCCGGGGCGAATTCGAGGAACGCCTGAAAGGCGTGCTCAATGATCTGGCCAAGAGCGCCGGCCAGGTGATCCTCTTCATCGACGAGCTGCACACCATGGTCGGTGCGGGCAAGGCCGACGGCGCGATGGACGCGGGCAACATGCTCAAGCCCGCGCTGGCGCGTGGCGAACTGCACTGCGTGGGGGCCACCACCCTGGATGAGTACCGCAAGTACATCGAGAAGGATGCCGCGCTGGAGCGCCGCTTCCAGAAGGTGTTCGTGGGTGAGCCCAGCGTGGAGGACACCATCGCGATCCTGCGCGGCCTGAAGGAAAAGTACGCGGTGCATCACGGCGTGGAGATCACCGCCCCGGCCATCGTGGCCGCAGCGACGCTGTCCAACCGCTATATCGCCGACCGCCAGTTGCCGGACAAGGCCATCGACCTGATGGACGAGGCGGCCTCGCGCCTGCGCATGGAGATCGACTCCAAGCCGGAGGAACTCGACCGCATGGAGCGCCGGCTGATCCAGCTCAAGATCCAGCGCGAGATGCTGAAGAAGGAGAAGGACGAGGCGTCCCGGCAGCGTCTGGCCGATCTGGAAACGGACATCGATGTGCTCGAGCGCGAGTTCTCCGATCTGGACGAGGTCTGGAAGTCGGAAAAGGCGGCCCTGCAGGGCACCACGAAGATCAAGGAGCAGATAGAGCAGGTGAAGCTGGAGCTGGAGTCCGCCCAGCGCCGCCAGGATTTCGGCCGCATGAGCGAACTGCAATACGGACAGCTGCCGCAACTGGAAAAGCAGCTGGCCGCCGCGCAGGAAGCGGAAGCCACCGAGTTCACGCTGGTGCAGGACCGGGTGACGGCCGAGGAGATTGCCGAGGTGGTGTCGCGTTGGACCGGCATTCCGGTGAACCGCATGGTGGAGGGCGAGCGCGACAAGCTGCTGCGCATGGAGGCCATGCTGCATGAGCGGGTGGTGGGCCAGGAAGAGGCGATCAAGGTCGTCTCCGATGCGGTGCGGCGCTCGCGCGCCGGGCTGTCCGACCCCAACCGTCCCAGCGGTTCGTTCCTGTTCCTGGGACCGACCGGTGTGGGCAAAACCGAGCTGTGCAAGGCGCTGGCCGAGTTCCTGTTCGACAGCAGCGACGCGATGATCCGCATCGACATGAGCGAGTTCATGGAGAAGCACAGCGTGGCGCGGCTGATCGGTGCGCCTCCGGGCTATGTGGGCTACGAGGAGGGCGGCTACCTGACCGAAGCCGTGCGTCGTCGGCCGTACTCGCTGATCCTGCTCGACGAGGTGGAGAAAGCGCATACCGACGTGTTCAACATCCTCCTGCAGGTGCTGGACGACGGCCGTCTCACCGATGGCCAGGGCCGCACCGTGGACTTCCGCAACACCGTCATCGTGATGACCTCGAACCTGGGTTCGCACCAGATCCAGGACATGAGCGGCGATGACAGCCCGGAGGCGTACACGCAGATGAAGGCGGCGGTGATGGGCGTGGTGCAGGCGCACTTCCGTCCGGAGTTCATCAACCGCCTCGACGACATCGTCGTGTTCCACCCGCTGGACAAGACGCAGATCAAGCAGATCGCCCGCATCCAGATGCAGGGCCTGGAGAAGCGCCTGGCCGAGCGCGGGCTGCGCATCGAGGTCAGCGACGATGCGTTCTCGTTGCTCGGCAACGTCGGCTTCGATCCGATCTACGGCGCACGTCCGCTGAAGCGGGCGATCCAGGCGCAATTGGAAAACCCGTTGGCGCAGCACATTCTGGCAGGTGAGTTCGTCAGCGGGGATGCCATCAGGGTGGACGCCGCCGAGGGCAGGCTGGTCTTCGCCAAGGGCTGACCGGGCACATCGCGCGGACCGTGCAGGTC
>JAEWLO010000014.1 GCA_023457475.1 Pseudomonadota bacterium
CCCATCCGGAAGAACAGCAGCAGGTCCGGGTAGTCGGACTTTGCGGCGAAGAACTGCTTCATCAGCGGGGTGTGTTCGGCGGGCTTCTGGGTCACGCGGGGGCCATCAGTGGGGTGGGTGGGGCACATCAGTGCGCCATTGTAGTGGACGCAGACCTTTTCATTGCGGCTTAACCGGGCTGGGGTTACACACGGTCCCATCGGGGGTTTCACTTCATCGGCAGTGCAGCAGTTCGTTCCGCATACGCTGCGGCGTTGCGGGCGTGCAGCCGCTTGTCCGGAGAACGATATGAAGCGCTCCCTTCTCGTTTCCAGGTGGGCTCTGGTCCTGATTTCCCTGAGCTTCTGCACATATTCCGCAGCGCAGGAGAGCGTGGAAGGGGAGCGCCGCCCAGGCGTGCAGGTGGATCCCTGCGCCATGACCACGACCCGGTCTTATGCCGGCTACATCAAGCCCGGATGGGCAAATGGCGTGGCCCAGGGAAAATTCCTTGTCGCCGCCGATCCCCAGTATCCCCGGGTCACCCGCCCGGATGGAACCGAGGGCGAAGACATGGACGCGTCCACGGCCAAGCTCAAGAACATCTTCACGATCATTGCTGCCTTGCGCAATTCCCCCGCGTACGTGCCGGTCATCATCAACGGCGATGTGACCGAGTTCGGACACGGGATGGAGCGCAGGAATCTGCAGAACCTGCTCCCGTTGATGCATGGCGGCGTGGGCGGGCCATTGTTTTTCCCCGGTCTCGGAAACCACGACTACGAAAACAACGTCAATGACTGCGCCAACAATGGATGCGCACGCGACAGCGTCTGCGACCTGGTCAAGTGGACCCAGGATTTCCACAGCTCTGCGCTGGCCCCCAGCTTCATGGACTACAAGTATTCGGAAGACCTGATGCGGGGTAGTCTGTCGTACTCCGTCACGATCGGGCGTCTGCACTTCATCCAGTTGAACAATTACATTGCGTACAGGACCACCTTCAAGTCAAAGGTCGATGGCCTGCACGGGGAGGCGACCTACCGCATCGACCCCTCGATCCGTTGGCTGGAAGGCGACCTGCGGGAAGCGAGAAAGGCCGGCCTGATCATCTTCATGAACATGCACAAGCGCATTGATTGGTCGTCCGGTGAGTACGACACAAAGATCAAGCAATTGGTCGAGGACTACGGCGTCAGCGCCATCTTCGCGGGCCACTTCCACCAAGAGCAGGGCTACTACATCAACAGCCGATTTGGGTCGGTGCCCATTTTTCAGAGCGGCGCGTTGTTCGACCAGAGGCTGCTGCAGGTGGACTACAACACCGATACCTTGACCGCCAACGTGCATGGGTTCAGCCTTGCTGGCTACCGGTTGATCAGGAGCATCCCGCTGAAGGCTGGCACGTCGCTGCCGCCTGTCACGACCGACTTTTCGGACGCGGAGATCACATTCTACGAAGGCAATAGTGCGCGCGAGAAAGCAGTCTGCGACATCATGCTGGCGTCGTATCCGAAATTCAACATGAATGGAACGTACGGCTGTTCCAATGACGAGGCGCGCTCGCTCGTGATCCACAAGGCGAAGAAGGGAACGTTGATCAACCTTTACGGAAACTGGGACCAGAACGGAGATCAAGGCTACGCCGTGATCGAGGTGACCGACGACATCTTGATGCCCACGCTGGTCGGTACCTTCGATGCCAACTATACGGGCGGGCGATGGAAGATCACGCGTTACGGTCCGGAAGGTCTGGACGGGAAGATCTCAAGCGTCGCTGTGGAGAATGGAGAGAACTTCAACAATGGCTACATGACGCTGTGGGAGGGCAACAACGCCTCGGAGAACGTCGTGTGTACGGAATCGGTGGCCTACAACAGGGACTTCAACCTGGGCGGCAAGTGCGCCAACGATGAAGCCCGATCCGTGGTGTTCCACCGGGTAAAGCCGGGCACGAATGTCTGCTTCCACGGAAACTGGGACCAGAAAGAGAACCAGGGCTACACCTGCTTCCAGATCCTGAGGAACTACCCCGTTCTGCAGTTCAATACCTTCGACCAGAGCGCAAGCCGGCCGGGTGAGTACGTGATCTACCACTACGGCGAACGTATCGACGGCAAGATATCGAGCATCCGGGTCAAGCACGTTCCCCTGCACGACGTGGACCACTTGCCGGTAGACGATGATCCCGGTTCATTGCCGCCGGGGAAATGAATCGCGGCGGCCTTCACCTCGTGTGGCTGCTTTTCGTTCCGGCACCGCGAAGCCACGCAGGGGGCGTGGCTTTACCACGCCGTAATCGTCTGCCCACTCTGAATGCCCTCCACCGCGCGCTGGTAGGCCAACGCAGCGCGGCGTGCGGGCACTGCCTCGAAGCCCGGGAAGTAAGGCGCATAGCCCGCCATCGATTCCTCCAGCACCGTCGGGCTGACCACGTTGATGCGCAGCCCCTTTGCGACCAGCTCGAACGCCGCCGCGCGCACGAACCCTTCCAGCCCCGCATTGACGGCGGTGGCATTACTGCCATCGCGGATGGGCTGCGCGCTGACGATGCCACTGGTGAGGGTGATCGACCCGCCCGCCCGTAGGTGATGCTGGGCAGCCAGCGCCAGCCGCACCTGACCCAGCAGTTTGTCCTGCAGCCCGGTGTTGAACTGGGCGGCAGACATGTCCTGCAGTGGCCCGAAGTGCAGCTGCCCGGTGGTGGCGATCACCGCATCCACCGGCCCGGTGGCCGCGAACAGCGCCTGCACGCTGGCATCGTCGGTGAGGTCGACCCGGTACTGGCCGCTGCTGCGACCCGCCGCCAGGATCTCGTGCTGCTGTCCGAGGTGGGCCGCAACTGCCTGGCCCAGGGTGCCCGAGGCACCCACGATGAGGATTTTCATGACAGGACTCCAAAGGGAACCGTGCCAGTGTCGCGCGCGGCGGAGGTTCGGGTAAGCGGCGTATGCTTAGGTCATTCCAAACCTGGGGTTTGCAATGGATACCTTGCGCTGCATGCAGGCCTTCGCGGCCGTGGCCGAGCTGGGCAGCTTCACGCGGGCGGCCGAGCAGCTGCAGGTGTCGGCGGTGATGGTGGGCAAGTACATCCAACAGCTGGAGGCCCACCTGGGCACCGCGCTGCTGCAGCGGAACACCCGCCGGCAGCGCCTGACCGAGGCCGGCGAGACGTATCTGGCCGGCTGCCGGGCGGTGCTTGATCAGGTGCAGCAGACCGAAGCGAGCGTGGCCGGCCTGCAGGTTCAGCCGCGCGGCCTGCTGCGGGTGAGTGCACCGACCACCTGGGGCAGCTGTGTGTTGGCACCGGCCCTGGCCGACCTGCTGCGCGTGCAGCCGCTGTTGAACATTGAACTGGACCTCAGCAACCGCACCGTGGACCTGATCGAAGACGGATTCGATGCCGCGATCCGGGTCGGTCCATTGCCGTCGCGCGAGCTGGTCGCACGTCCGCTGCCGCCGTATGCGATGAGTCTGTGTGCGTCGCCGGAGTACCTGGCGCGTCGCGGCACACCGCAGGTGCCCGCCGACATTGCCGCCCATGATTGCCTGAGCCATCTTGCGTGGCGCGGCGGACACGGCTGGCAGCTGGCGACCGGTGAGCGGGTGGACTGGGAGCCGCAGGCACGGCTGAGCAGCAATGACGGGCAGGCGCTGCGGCAGGCGGCGCTGGCAGGTGCGGGGCTGGTGCTGCAGCCGACGGCGTTGCTGGGCGACGACATCGCGGCAGGCCGTCTGGTGAGCGTGTTGGCCGAGTACCTGCCGGTGCCTCGTCCCATGCATCTGATCTACCTGCCGGACCGGCGGCCGCGTCCGCGCCTGCAATGCTTCGTTGATTATCTGGTGGCCCGGTTTCCCGCACCGGGGCTGGCTTAGAAGGGGTAATGGATTCACGAGACGCGGGTGATGAAGGTCCGTAGGTAGGCCAGCAGAAGCCCGGGTTGTTCCAACGCGGCAAAGTGACCGCCGGCAGGCATCTCGGCGTAATGAACCACGTTGTAAGTCTTTTCCGCGAGCGACCTTGGCGTCGGCAGGAACACGGGATCGGGGAACGCGGCGATACCCATCGGTGTTCTCACCCGCGTGCCAGCAGGAAATCGATTCGATCCTTCCTCCAGCTGCCCTTGATAGATCCACGTGGCCGTCACCATCGCCGGTGCTGCGATATACAACAGGATGTTCGTCAGGATCGTTTCCTCATCGAACCTGGCCCAGAGATCCGGGCTGCCATCGTCGCGTATCGGAAGGTCGGCCCACTTGCCGAACTTCTCCAGTATCCACGCCGCTGCCCCCACCGGGCTGTCGGACATCGCGACACCCAGTGTCTGCGGCCGCGTGCGCTGCTCATGGCTGTACCCTGATTCGATCTTCAGAATGGCGTTGCGGCGCTCGATCAGTTCCTTTTCTTCGGGCGTGGTGGGTTTGGCGTCCTCCGCGAGGATCTCGACCATGTTGATGTGAAAACCGAGAAGCGCGTCGGGGCGGTCGTGCGCCATCCAACTCGCTATGTGGGCACCCCAATCGCCGCCTTGGACGATGTAGCGCTCGCCACCGAACAGTTGTTGCATCAGTCCGTGCAATAGTTCGCCGGCACGGCGCGGGCCGATGATGTCGGTGATCGGGTTGGAGAAGGCAAAGCCCGGCAGCGATGGCACCACGACATCGTGCCCGTCTGCTGCAAGCGGTGCGATCAGCGCTTCGAACTCGAGGAACGAGCCGGGCCAGCCATGGAGCAGAAGTAAAGGAGGCTTTGAGCCTCCGCCGCGCACGTGTATGAAGTGGAGGCGTTCACCCTCGATATCTGTTGTGAAATGCGGGTAGGTGTTGAGTCGGCGCTCCACCTTCAGCCAATCGAAGTACTCGATCCAATAGTTCACCAGACGGCGCAGGTCGGCCTTGCCCACGCCCGAACGCCAGCCACCCGCGTCCGGCAACCGATCCCAATCGTAGTTGGCCACCTTCTGGGCGATGGTCGACAAACGCTGTGGTGGTATGGAGATCGTGAAACGCTGCACTGTTGAATTCTCCTTGTCGTGCGCTGATTGCAGTGGCGGCCATTGATGGAGCCGCTGCGGATTGGTGCTTGGTATTGAGGGTGCCAGTTCTTTTGCGAACGGACCGCGAAGTGGCGTCTGCTCTCCGTTCTTGCACCGCGAAGCCACGCAGGGCGTGG
>JAEWLO010000015.1 GCA_023457475.1 Pseudomonadota bacterium
TGGCTGGGACGGCTGTCCAACAGCAACGCCCAGGGCGAGTACTACCTGACCGACGTGTTTGCTTCGGCGGCCGCCGAGTACACCCCGGCCGACATGGCCTTCGTTGACGATGCCCAGGAGGCGGAAGGGGCGAACGACCCTTGGCAGCTGTCGCAGCTGGAGCGGGCCTGGCAGCTGCGCCAGGTACGTGCACTGTGCGCCCAGGGCGCGCGCGTGCTCGATCCGGCCCGCCTGGATATCCGTGGCACGGTGCGCGTCGGCCGTGATGTGCAGATCGACGTCAATGTCATTCTGGAAGGCGATGTCGAGCTGGGTGATGGCGTCAGCATCGGAGCGTTCACGCGCCTGAAGGACGTGAAGCTGGCCGCCGGTACCGTGATAAAGCCGCACTGCGACCTCGATGGCGTGGTCAGCGAAGGTGCGGCCGACATCGGACCGTTCTCGCGCCTGCGCCCGGGCACCGTGCTGGAAGAGGGCTCGCGCGTGGGCAACTTCGTGGAAATCAAGAAGGTGACACTGGGTGCGGGCAGCAAGGCCAACCACCTGACCTATCTGGGCGACGCCGTGATCGGCAGCAAGGTCACCATCGGTGCGGGCACCATCACCTGCAACTACGACGGCGTGAACAAGTCGCAGACCACGATCGGCGACAACGCGTTCGTGGGCTCCAACAGTTCACTGGTGGCACCGGTGACGATTGGCGGTGGCGCAACCATCGCGGCCGGTTCGGTGATCACGCGCAATGCGCCGGAAGGTCAGTTGACCGTCGCGCGTGCGCGGCAGCAGGTCATCGAGGGCTGGCACCGCCCCGTCAAGAAGTAACCAAAGACCGTGCGCCGGGCAGAGCCTGGCGCTACGAAGGTAACAGGATCGATACGCACAGACCGCCTTCGCGGCGGTTCTGCAGGGCCACCCGGCCACCATGCGCTTCGACGATCTCGCGCGTCAGCGCCAATCCCAGCCCGGTGCCGTTGCGCTTGGTCGAGTAGAACGGCATCAGTGCGTTCTGCAGCACGGCCTCGTTCATGCCCTTGCCGCGGTCCAGCACCTCGATCCTCAGCCACTGCGGCAGACGGGTCACCCGCAGCTCCACGTCGTCGTTCGGCGGCTCGGCATCGCCGCACGCCTCGTGCGCGTTCTTGAGCAGGTTCAGCAGCGCCTGCCCCATCTGCGCGATATCCACACGTCCCTGCAGCTCGTCCGGTATCGGGTCCATGCGGAACGGGATCTGCAGCTGCAGCCCGCCGAGGAACTGCGCCCACTGCACGTTCTGCAGCTGTGGCTGCGGCAGCTTGGCAAAGCGCGCGTAGCCGCGGATGAAGCCTTCCAGGTGCCGTGCGCGGTCCTCGATGGTGGCAAACACTTCTTCCAGTCGCTCGGTCCTCCCGCGCCGCACCAGTTCGCCGCCCGAATGGGCCAACGAGGCGATCGGGGCCAGAGAATTGTTGAGCTCGTGGCTGATCACCCGGATCACCTTCTTCCAGGTCTGTACTTCCTGGCGGCGCAGCTCGGCGGTGAGCAGGCGGATCAGCAGCAGATCATGGGGCCGCCCGTTCAGATGGAAGTTGCGGCGCGACAGGTGATAGACCTGCTCGTCGTCCTCATCAACCTCGTCGGCATCCTCGTCGGTGCCACGCACCGCAAACAGGCTGTCGCCGCCGCGCAGGATGGCGTCGCGCAGTTCCACCGGCATGGTTTCCAGCACGTCCTCCATGCGCTGGCCTTCCAGCTTCCAGCCGTTGTGCAGCAGCTTGCGTGCCGCCAGGTTGGAGAACACCACGCGCTGGATGCCATCGCCACCATTGGCGAGCAGCAGCATGGACACCGGTGTGTTCTGCACCATCGTGTCCAGCAGCAGCTCGCGCTGCACCAGCCCCTGGCGCTGCTCGCGCAGCACGTCGCCCAGCTCGCGGTGGGCGGCGACCAGGTCACCCAGTTCGTCGTCGCCCGGCCAGTACACGCTGAAGTTGTACTCGCCATCGCGATAACTGCTGGTCGTGCCGGACAAGGCGCGCAGCAGCGAACGCACCGGCGCGGTGGCGCGCCGCAGCGTCCACCACATCAGGGCCAGCAGTCCCAGCGTGGACAGCACCGCCACGACCCAGCCGCGATCCATCCAGTACGCCAGCAGCCACGGTCCCGCGGCCGCCAGGGCCAGCACCGGGAGCAGCCGCAGGAACAGCCGGAAGGTGAAGGAGCGCCGGCTCATTCGCGCGGAATGCCGTAACGGTCCATGCGCCGGTACAGTGCCTGCCGGCTCAGGCCCAGCTCGGCCGCTGCCTGCGCGATGATGCCGTGGCTGTGCGCCAGCGCGGATTCGATCCGGCTGCGGTCGGGGTCGGCAACGGCAGGCACGTTCGGGCGCGGCACGGCGGCCGCGCGGGGCAGGTTGAGATCGGCGACCTCGATGCGCCCCCCCTGTGCCAGCAGGCCCGCGCGCTGGATCACGTTGCGCAGTTCACGCACGTTGCCCGGCCAGCCGTGCCGCTGCAGGGCCGTGGCGGCCGCGCTGGACAGCGGCTTGCCGTCGCCCAGGAAACGCTCGGCCAGCGGCAGGATGTCGCCGGGTCGTTCGGCGAGCGGCGGCAGCGTCAGTTCCACTGTGTTCAGACGGTAGTAGAGGTCTTCGCGGAACTGCCCGTCGCGGATCATCGCCGGCAGGTCGGCGTTGGTGGCGCTGATCACGCGCACTTTGACCTGCCGTTCGCGGTTCGAACCCAGGCGCTCGAAGCGCCCGGTCTCCAGCACGCGCAGCAGCTTCATCTGTCCGCCCAGCGACAGATTGCCGATCTCATCGAGGAACAGCGTGCCGCCGTCGGCCGCCTCGAACTTGCCTTCGCGCGCCTTGTTGGCACCGGTGTACGCCCCGGCCTCGCTGCCGAAC
>JAEWLO010000016.1 GCA_023457475.1 Pseudomonadota bacterium
GCCTTGAGGATGTCGATGGAGTAGACATTGCGGTCGGCCAGACTTTCCTGCAGTCCAACGTAGGAGCCATAGCGAAGGCTGGCATCGTAGAAGCGGTTCTTGCTGGCGCGCTTGTACAGGCGCCGCAGGTACAGCCGCGCGGCGAAGTGTTCCCACTGCGGGGCGACCAGGTCGATGCGCGATTCGGCCTCGCGCACCAGCAGGTCGACGAGGTCGTCGGCGCTGAGCTGCGCCCGGCGCTGGATCAGCGCGAGCACGGTGCGCAGATAGTCGGCCAGATCCAGCGTGGGGAACTCGACATGCACGGCGCGCAGGCCGCGCTCCAGTCGGTCTGCGTCGAAGGGCATGCGGCGGTTGCCGCCTTCCTTGGTGATCCATAGCGGAGGGCTGCCGGCGGCGGCCGGTTCCGGTACCAGGATGGCCTCGGAGGAGAGAGGGCTGAAGTCGTTGTTCATCGCAGTTCCATGCAGTGCGCGTTCAAAGGGCGCGATGCGGGCATCGCAGCGTCCGGACGGCAGTCATGGAGGCGGGCCCCGGCGGGGGCGGAAGATCACGGCCGCAGCGGGGCGGTGACCAGGGGCGGGCTTCCAGGTGCCGTCGGAAAAGAACCGGACCTGGCGGAAGCGGGGAGCCGATAAACACAACATAGTGTGGACGCGTCTCATCGTCAACATCATATGTAGTGGAAGAGGTGCCGCAACGTGACCCGTTGCCGCACCCCGCGATTCGTTTCCGGCCGACGGCCGGGGCTACCGGTTCCCGGTTACCAGTAACCGAGGACGCTCCACCACGCCATGCCCACCGTGGCGAACACCAGCAGCTCGAACACACACATCACGAACCCCACCCGCCACCACGTTCCCAGCGTGACGTAGCCACTGCCGAAGATGATCGGCGAGGTGCCGGTGGCGTAGTGGGTGAGCGTCATCATGATGGCCGAGCCGGCGGTCATCATCAGCATGAAGGGGATGACGTAGTCCGGCGGAATCAGCAGCGCACCCACGCCCAGGAAGGCGAGCATCATCGCGCTGATGTGGGCGGTGGTACTGGCGAACAGGTAGTGCGAGAACACGAAGGCCAGTACCAGTACCGCCGCGGTGGCCTGCCAGCCCATGCCGCTGGCGACGATGGCGTGCTTCATGCCTTCGGAAAACCAGTCGATCACGCCGAGTTTGTTGAGCTGTTCGGCCATCATCACCAGCGCACCGAACCAGATCAACGTGTCCCACGCGCTTTTTTCGGAGAGCACGTCGTCCCAGTCCAGCGTGCCGGTGATGATCAGCACGAACAGTCCCAGGAACGCCACCACGGTCGGGTCGAGCGTGAAGGCCGGCCCGAAGATCATCGCCGGCACGTTGGCCCACAACACCAACAGCAGTCCGAACGTGCCCATCATCACCTTCTCCTTCGGCGTGAGCGGGCCCATCTTCGTCAGCTCGCCGCGGGCGAACGCCACCGCGTCCGGGGTGCGGGTCAGCTGGGGCGGTGAGAGCAGATAGATCACCAGCGGCATCAGGACCAGGCAGGCCAGGCCCGGCAGCAGCATGCACAGCGCCCAGGTCGTCCAGCTGAGATGGAACTGCTGGTTCGTGGCCTTGGCCACGAAGTCCACCACCAGCGGGTTGGGGGCGGTGGCGGTGATGAACATCGCCGAAGTGATGGGGTTGGCGTGGTAGTTCACCAGCGCCAGGTAGGTGCCTACCTTGCCTTGCGTTCCCTTGGCCGGATCGGAATCGAAGGCGTTGGCGATGGAGCGCATCACCGGGTGCACGATGCCGCCGCCTCGCGCGGTGTTGCTGGGCGTGAACGGTGCCAGCACCAGCTCGCAGACCGCCAGGCCGTAACCGATGCCCAGCGTGCGCCGGCCCAGAAGGGCGATGAACATCAGGCCGATGCGGCTGCCGAGGCCGGTCTTCTTCAACCCCCGTGAGATCAGGATGGCGACCACGATCAGCCAGATCAGCGGGCTGGCGAAGCTGCTCAGTGCGTCGGTGATGGCACCCTTGGAGGAGGTGGCAGTCACCTGCGAGAGCGAGACGATGACGATGGCCATCATCGCCATGACACCAATCGGCATCACCTTGAGGATGATCGCCACAATGGTGGTGAGGAAGATCGCGACCAGCGCCCAGGCATCCGGGGTGAGGCCCTGGGGGCAGGGGAGCAGGAGCAGGGTGACCAGCACCGCGGTGGTGATCAGGGCGGGGACCAGGCGGAACGGGACGGCGCTGTTGAAGTAGCGGAACAGGGCCTTGAGGTTGGCGAGCATGGTGGGCGTTCCTGAGGGCCGGCCAGAGGCCGGCGCTACCGGGGGCGGGGCCGCGTTATCGGGGAGGGAGCGAACGCAGGTTCTGCAGGCGCTGGTGCATCAGTTCGGCGTGCAGCCGGGCATAGCCGCTGTCGGTGAAGTCCTGGGCCATGGGCGAGCGGGCAGCCTCGCGGGCCGCCGCAGCGCGCGCTTCGTCCAGGTTCTCGCTCCGCAGAGCCAGGTCGGCCAGCACGATCACCTTGCCGGGCTGGACTTCGACATAGCCACCGGAGACGTAGACATGCAGCGGTGGCTCGCTGCCCTCGGGAAACACCGACACCATGCCCTCGCGAAGGGTGCTGAGCAGCGGTGCGTGGCGGGCCATGACGCCGAAGCGGCCTTCGCTGCCGGGCAGGCTGACTTCGCGCACCGCACCGCTCCAGAGTTCGCCTGCGAGGCTGATGATCTGCAGGTCGATGGCGTGCGCGTCGTGCAGTTGCGGGGGAAGAGGGGGAGAAACCATCCAGTACGTCCTTGGGGGAGGAGTGGATCCAGCCTACCGAGGTTGACGCATCGAGGGGTTGATCGACGTCAATGTGTGGCACATCGACAGTGTGAATGCCGTCGCTGGGACATGAACGCGCATGAGGGAGCCGTGCGCACTTCCAAATGAGAGCTGTTATCATTTAACGACATTAGCCACGCCGATGCCCGCATCCGCGAAGCCGACAAGCCTGCCCGCCCGTGTTGTCGCGACGCGTGCTCCTTTCTGTCCGGTCGTGGTGTTCGATGCGCTCAACTGTTCCTGTCTCGGGTTTGCCCGCTCTGGTGTTCGCCGCGCTGGTCGGCACCATGGCCATGATGTCGTTCGTGGCCGTCATCGGTCCGGTAGTGCGGCTGCTCGGTCTGTCCGAGTGGCATGCCGGGTTGTCTGTGACGGCCGCCGGCGTGTTGTGGATGCTTTCCGCGCGCCGTTGGGGGGCACTCAGCGACCGCATCGGGCGTAAACGCGTGTTGGTCACGGCGCTGGCAGCCTATGCGCTCATCTATATCGTGATGGCCCTGTTTGTCGACAGCGCGCTGCGCGCGCCGCCGGCGGTGTGGCTCTCGGTGCTGGCACTGGTCGGAACCCGCGCCATGGTCGGATTGTTCTACGCGGCGGTTCCGCCCACGGCGGCCGCGCTGGTTGCCGATGAAGCACCGCCTGGCGAGCGCGCCGGTGCCATGGCCAAGCTGGGCAGCGCCAATGCACTGGGCATGGTGGTCGGGCCCGCCGCTGCGGGCTGGATCGCCTACCAGAATCTCGCGCTCACCCTGTACGTTGCCGCGCTGCTGCCGGTGCTGGCGCTCGCCGTGGTGGCGTGGCGTCTGCCCTCCGCGCCGCCGCCGGCCGCCCCGGCAAGCACGCCACGGACGCCGCTCGCCTGGCATGACCCGCGCCTGCGCCTGCCGGTGATGGCGGTGTTCGCGGCGATGATTTCAGTCACGGTCGCCCAGGTGACGGTGGGGTTCTTCGCCATCGACCGCCTGCGCCTGAGCCCGGCCGACGGGGCCCGCATGGCAGGTCTGGCATTGACCGCGGTCGGCGTTGGCCTGATCGTGGCGCAGGTCGCGGTGATGAAGCTCAAGGCGGTTGCGCCGCGCCGCTGGATCGCGGTGGGTGCACTGATTTCCGGGCTCGGATTCGCAGCGGTGTCGCTGGTGAGCGTGCCGTGGCAGCTGCTGGCCACCTATGCGGTGGCGGCCTTCGGCATGGGATTCGTGTTTCCTTCGTTCCAGGCGCTGGCCGCCGATTCGGTGGACGCCCACGAGCAGGGGGCGGCGGCTGGTGCGGTCGCGTCGGTACAGGGGCTGGGGATGGTGATCGGCCCGATGCTGGGAACGCTGCTGTACCGCGTGTCGCCTTCGGTGCCGTACCTGCTGGTGGGCGGGGTGCTGGCGATGCTGTCGCTGGGGGCGTTCCTGCATGGGCGGGCCGCGCGATGAACGATGGCATGCGTGTTGCGCGGGTCGACGACACGGCATTCGACGTGGACCTCCAGGGCGACAACGCACCCGGTTTTCTGCTGCGCACGCCCCGCCGTGCCCTTGAAGCACGGGGATGCGGTGCACGATTGCCTGCCGGCGGTACGGCGACACTGGCCGCGCGCGTCGGCGCTTTCTTTGCCGACGCACGCCCCGGCGTGCCCGTGCTGGTGGGAGCCTTGCCGTTCGACCCGGATGGGGACGACGCGCTGCACCAGCCGTTGTCGCTGACCTGCCCGTCGAGCGCTGCACCCACGCCGGTGTCCCCGTTCGTGGGCGAGGTTCACGAAGAGCCGTCGCCTGAGACCTACGCACGCTGGGTGCGCGAGGCGCTGGGGGCGATCGGGCAAGGGCGCGACCCGCTGCGCAAGGTCGTGCTGGCGCGCAGCCTGCGCGTGCAGGGCACCGAACCCTTCGACCCGCTTTCGCTGGCGGCGCGTCTCGGCCAGGATCCGGGTGTGGTGCCCTACGCGGTGGCCTTGCCGACGGAGGCAGGTGTGACCCCGGCGTGGCTGGTGGGGGCCAGTCCGGAGCTTCTCGTTTCGCGGCACGGCCTGCAGGTGGTCTCGCATCCGCTGGCGGGCTCGGCGCGCCGTCGTGTCGATCCGGTGGAGGATGCGGCGGCGGCACAGGCATTGCTGGCCTCGACCAAGGACCACGATGAGCACCGGTACGTGGTGGAGGCCATCACCGATGCGCTGGCCCCGTGGTGCGTGTCGCTCCAGGCACCGGCACGGCCGGCTCTGGAACGCACCGCCAGCATGTGGCATCTCGGCACGCGCATCGAAGCCACGCTGCGCGACCCGGCGACCCCGGTGGCGGCGCTGCTGGCCGCGCTTCATCCCACGCCTGCCGTGTGCGGGACGCCGCGGGCCGCGGCACTCGCCACCATCCGTGCGCTGGAGCCGCAGTCGCGGGACTTCTACGCCGGCGCGGTGGGGTGGATGGATGCGCACGGGGACGGCGAGTGGTATGTGGCCATCCGCTGTGCACGGGTGCAGGGCCACGTAGCGCGCGTCTTTGCCGGTGCGGGGATCGTGGCCGGTTCACAGCCGGCACTGGAAGTGGCGGAAACCGCTGCGAAATTTGGCGCGCTGCTGACCGCGCTGGGCGTGCACGCCGCGCCGGACAAGGACCCTGAACGATGATGATGTATTCACCCGACGCCCACGCCCGCCTCCCGCTGAGGCAGACCTGGCCTTCGGCGCTGGTAGCGCGGTATCGCGCAGCCGGTTACTGGCGGGGTGAAACCCTGCCAGGGTTCCTGCGCGAGCGGGCCGCGCGCTTCGCTGACGACATCGCGGTGATCGCGGGCGAAACCCGGCTGACCTACGCGCAGCTGTGGGGGCAGGCGGGGCGCATCGGTGCCGGACTGCTGGCAAAGGGGCTGCAACCGGGCGACCGCGTGGTGGTGCAGTTGGGCAATACCGCCGACTTCATCTGCGTGGTGTTCGGGTTGTTCCGTGCCGGCCTGGTGCCGGTCTACGCCTTGCCCGCGCATCGCTTCACCGAAGTGGCACATACCCTGGAGATCGCGCAGGCCACAGGTTACATCGCGGCGGCGCAGTATGAGGGCTTCGATTACCGCACGCTGGCACGTGAGCTCCAGGCCGCGCGGCCCTCGCTGGCGCACGTGGTGATCAGTGGCGATGGTGCCGGGTTCACGTCTGTCGGGTCGCTGGAAGGCGACACGTCGCGTCTGCCACCCGAGCCGGACCCGCAGTCGGTGGCGTTCCTGCAGCTGTCCGGGGGCAGCACGGGGTTGTCGAAACTGATTCCGCGGACCCACGACGACTACCTGTACTCGGTCAGGGCCAGCAATGAGATCTGCGCGATCACCCGCCACAGTGTTTACATGGTTGCACTGCCCGCCGCCCACAACTTTCCGATGAGTTCGCCCGGCTTCCTCGGCGCGCTGTACGCGGGCGCGCGGGTAGTGTTGAGCGCCGGTCCCGGGCCCGATGCCGCCTTCCCGCTGATCGCCCGCGAACGGGTAACCTGCGTGGGGCTGGTGCCGCCGCTCGCCCTGTTGTGGGCCCAGGCCGCAGCGACCAGCCCGCATGACCTGTCCAGCCTGGAGGTGATGCAGGTGGGCGGGGCCAAGCTGGTGCCCGAAGCGGCACGCCGTGTGGTGGACAGTCTGGGTTGCCGTCTGCAGCAGGTGTTCGGCATGGCCGAGGGCCTGGTCAACTACACCCGTCTGCACGACCCGCTGGAGGTGGTGCTCGGCACGCAGGGGCGACCGATCTCACCCGATGACGAAGTGCTGGTGCTCGACGACCACGGGCACCCGGTGCCCCCCGGTGAAGTGGGGCATCTGCTGACGCGCGGCCCGTATACCATCCGCGCTTACCACAACGACCCGGGCGCGAATGCCCGCGCGTTCACCGAAGACGGTTTCTACCGCACCGGCGACCGTGTGCAGCAGCTGCCGGGCGGATACCTTGTGGTCCAGGGCCGCGCGGGCGATCACATCAACCGGGCCGGCGAGAAGATCTCCGCCGAGGAGATCGAAGACCATCTACTCGCCCACGCGCAGGTGTTCGACGCGGCCGTGGTGTCGATCCCGGACCCTTACCTGGGGGAGCGCAGCTGCGCGTTTGTCATCCCGCACGGAGAACCGCCCACCGGTGCCCAGCTCAAGGCCTGGGTGCGGGGGCGCGGCGTGGCCGCGTTCAAGGTGCCCGACCAGGTGGTCTTCGTCGATGCGTTCGGAACCACGGCGGTCGGCAAGATCAGCCGCCGCGAACTACGCGCCCAGCTGCGCGACCGCCACCTGCAACAGACTGGAGAACCGCGCTGATGGCGCTGCCCACAATTGCCCCGTATTCCCTTCCTCTTGCGACCGAGCTGCCGGCACCGCGCGGTCCGTGGCGGCTGCAGCGCAACCGCGCGGCCCTGCTGGTGCATGACATGCAGCAGTATTTCCTCGCAGCATTCCCGGCAGACGCCAGCCCGTTGGCACCCGCTGTGGCCAACATCGCGCGCCTGCTGGATCACTGTCGTTTGAACGGCATTCCGGTGTTCTACACCGCACAGCGCGGTAACCAGGACCGCCGCGACCGCGGGCTGCAGGCCGACCTGTGGGGTCCCGGAATGCGTGCAACGGCGGAACACGAAGCCATTGTGCCGGCGCTGGCCCCGGTCGAAGGCGACCACGTGCTGGTCAAACACCGCTACAGCGCGTTCCAGCGCAGCAACCTGGAAGCGCTGATGCGCGTGCGCGGGCGCGATCAACTGGTGGTCACCGGCGTGTATGCGCATATCGGCTGCACCGCCACCGCGAGCGAGGCCTTCCAGCGCGACATCGAAGCGTTCATCGCCGCCGATGCCGTGGCGGACTTCTCGCGTGCCGACCATGATCTTGCCCTGCACTGGATCGCCCGCACCACGGGGGTGCCCTTGACCACCGAACAGATCCTGGAGCAGCTGGCATGACCAACGACACCGTACCGTTGACCCTCGAGCGCATGCGCGCCGATATCGCCGGCATGCTCGGTGAAGCGCCCGAAGCGGTGGGCGACAACGACCATCTCATGGATCTGGGCCTGGATTCGATGCGTGTGCTCGGATTGGTGCTCGCCTGGGGCAACACCGGCATTCCGCTGGAGTTCGGCCACCTCGCCGAGCACACCACGCTGGCAGCGTGGTGGCAGACGGTCCGGCAGCTGCAGGAATCCCGCGACCGATGAGCGCGGCGGCGGCCGATGTGACCGCGTCCAACGCAGGCCCGGTCGGCCTGAGCGAGGCGCAGAGCGGTCTGTGGTATGCACAGCGGCTGGCACCGGCACCGGCCGCCTTCAACACCGCCCATGTGGTGTGGTTCGAGGGGACACTGGCCATCGAGCGCTTCGTGCACGCGGCCGACCAGGCCGTGGGCGAAGCCGACGCCTTGGCGCTGCGGTTCGGCGAAGGCGCCGACGGCGTGCCCTTCCAGTGGGTCGACCCCGCGCATCGCCCGCACCTGCAGGTGGTGGATCTGTCCCTGCTGCCGGATCCCGTGGCCGCCGCGCGCGCCGCCATGGACCGTGACCGGCTGACGGCGGTGGACCCGATGCGCGACCGCATCGCCCAGCAGCGGCTTTATGTGCTCGGCCCGCAGTCGTACGCGTGGTACCTGCGTGTGCACCACCTGGGCATCGACGGTTATGGCATGTCGCTGCTGGGAGAACGCATCTGCGCGCTCTACGCGGGCGAGGCGTCGCAGGCGGTTCTGCATGCCTGGCCTGCGGTCTTGAGTGAGGATCAGGCCTATCGGCACAGTGATCGTCGCCGGTCCGACGCCGAGGGATGGCGGGAACAGCTGCAGGGGGCCGCGCCGGGCGAGGGGCTGTGCGGACGGCAGGCCACGGCCGCAGCTGATGCCCTGCGTGCGACGTGGCCGGTCGAACCGGACCTGTGTGCGGCACTGCAGGCCGGTGCCCTGCAGTGGGGCCAACCCTGGCCGGACCTGCTGACGGGTCTCACTGCCGCATACTGCCGGCGATATGCCGCTCAGGACGAAGTGCTGCTGGGCATTCCCTACATGGGCCGGCTGGGCAGCGCGTCGGCGCGGGTGCCAGCCATGGTGATGAACGTGCTGCCCCTGCGGGTGCGCGAGGATCCCGAGGCCACCGTGGCGGACTGGCTGACCGACACCGCCCGGATCCTGGTGCGCAGCCGTCGGCGGGGCCGCTACCGCGGCGAACAGCTGCGCCGTGATCTGGGCTGGCTCGGCCCGGCCCAGCAGTTGCATGGGCCGCTGGTGAACGTGCAGCCGTTCTACCGCCCGTTGCCGTGGCCTGCTGTCGCCGCCGCGCTGGAGATTCTCGGCACGGGGCCGGTGGACGACATCACCTTCGGCTTCCGGGGGGACGCGACGAACGGCCTGCAGCTGGAG
>JAEWLO010000017.1 GCA_023457475.1 Pseudomonadota bacterium
TTCCCCCGGCCGTTTTGCTTTTTAAGGGGGCAGCGGTACAGTCGGCAACCTTGAAGAAGCGAAAATTGAATGACCATGACGATCAGTGACACCCCGGCGCGCACGCTGCCGGTGCAGGACGCGCGGATCTACCCGCGCGGTGGGCTGGATGTGCTGTCGCGGGCCGAAGTGGCACGACTGCGCGACGCCTCCGGCGGCGGCATGCACGAACTGCTGCGGCGTTGCGCCCTGGCGGTGCTGACCAGCGGCAGCGCCTCGGACGACCCGCGCGCTGCCCGCGACCTTTACCCCGATTTCGACATCCAGGTCGCCCAGCAGGACCGCGGCGTCCGTATCGACCTGGTGAACGCCCCGGCCATGGCCTTCGTGGACGGCGAGATCATCCGTGGCGTGGCCGAACTGCTGTTCGCGGTGGTCCGCGACCTGGCCTACATGGCCATCGAGATGGGTCCGGCCTACGCGGCCGAGCTGGAGTCTTCCGAGGGCATCACCAACGCGGTGTTCGGGCTGCTGCGCAATGCCCGCATCCTCAACCCGGGTGACCCGAACCTGGTGGTCTGCTGGGGCGGCCACTCCATCGGGCGTGATGAGTACCTGTACACCAAGCAGGTCGGGTACGAGCTGGGCCTGCGCGGGCTGGACATCTGCACCGGCTGCGGCCCGGGTGCGATGAAGGGCCCGATGAAGGGGGCCACGATCGCCCATGCCAAACAGCGCAAGCACACCACGCGCTACATCGGCCTGACCGAGCCGGGCATCATCGCCGCCGAGTCGCCGAACCCGATCGTGAACCACCTGGTGATCATGCCGGACATCGAGAAGCGCCTGGAGGCCTTCGTCCGCATCGGCCACGGCATCATCGTGTTTGCCGGTGGCGTCGGCACGGCCGAGGAGATCCTGTACCTGCTCGGCATCCTGCTGCGCGAGGAGAACAAGGACCTGCCGTTCCCGCTGATCCTGACCGGTCCGACCGTCGCCGCGCCGTATTTCGAGCAGATCGACCGCTTCATCCGCCTGACCCTGGGCGATGCCGCCGCCGAGCGCTACCAGATCATCATCGGCGACCCGGTGGCCGTGGCCCGGCAGATGTCGGCCGGCATCAAGCGGGTGCGCGAGCACCGCCTGGCGCAGAAGGATTCGTTCTTCTTCAACTGGTCCATCGAGATTCCGTGGGAGTACCAGCAGCCGTTCGTGACGACCCACGAGGCCATGGCCGCGCTGGACCTGCACCACGGTCGGCCGCCGCATGCGCTGGCCGCCGACCTGCGCCGGGCGTTCTCCGGCATCGTGGCCGGTAAGGTCAAGGATGACGGCATGCGCCGCATCGAGCAGTTGGGGCCGTTCGAGTTCCTCGGCGACGCGGACATGATGCAGGCCCTGGATGCGCTCCTGCGTGCCTTCGTCGACCAGCGCCGGATGAAGATCTCCGGCGAGTACCAGCCCTGCTACCGGGTCCTGGCCTGAGGGGCCTTGCCGGTGGGTGCCGGGCGTCAAGTGATTGACGCCCGTCGCCCCCGGGCGACCGTTCGTCCTCCTGCCCCTTGCCGCCCGGCGACGGGGCGTTCATCTTGCATGCCATCACGCTGGGGAGCGTCCCATGTCTGCACGCCTGTCCAAGGGCTTCACACTGATCGAGCTGATGGTCACCGTCGGGGTAGTGGCCATTCTGGCGGCGATCGCCTATCCGAGCTTCCAGGGCACCCTGCGCTCCAACCGGGTCGTGTCGGCCACCAATGAGGTGGCGGGCCTGATGTCGCTTGCCCGCAGCGAGGCGATCCGCAACAAGCGCGGTGGTGGTGTCTGTGGCAGTACCAACGGCAGCAGCTGCGACGGCAGCTGGAACCGCGGGATGCTGGCCTGGTCCGATGCCAATGGCGACGGCGCGCTGGCTGCCGGTGAGACGGTGCTTCGATTCGTGGCGGTCAACCCGTCCATCGTGAGCACCGGGCCCGCCGGGGCAACGATTTCGTTCGACGGCCGTGGCCGTCGGCGCGGTGCGGACGTGCCGCGGCTGACCCTGCAACCCGATGTCTGCAGGGCACAAGCCCTGCGTCGTGTCATCACCATCAACGCTTCCGGTCAGCTCGGTACCGTCAAGGAGACCTGCTCATGAGACGCTTCAGTGCCTTTGGCGGCCGTAAGGCTGCAGCGGGTTTCAGCATGATCGAGGTGCTGGTCACCATGATCGTGCTCGCCTTCGGTCTGCTCGGCTTCGCCCTGCTGCAGACGATGAACGTGCGCTTCGTGCAGAGCTCCAACTACCGTACGCAGGCGACCAACCTGGCTTACGAGCTGCTGGACCAGATGCGCGCCAACCGTTATCAGTACGCCTGGTACACCAACGCTTCCTTCACCGCCGGATCGGTAAACCGTGCCGCCTGCTCGCGCCAGACCGGCGGCGTGACCATTGCCCAGAACGTGGCCCGCTGGCAGTGCCAGGTGGTGCAGGCGCTGGGTGAGGGTGCCAGCGCCCAGGTACAGAACAACAACGGCCGCATTACGGTGGGCATCGCCTGGGCTGACCAGCGCTGGGACAAGGACAATCCGGACAGCCGCACCACCTTCACCGCGGAAACCCAGCTATGAGTCGTATGTTCAACAGTCCGCGTCACATGGCCGGCGTCTCGCTGGTCGAACTGATGATCGCCCTGGTGATCGGCCTGGCGCTGATGATGGGCGTGATCCAGGTGTTTTCCGCCTCGCGCGAAGCCTCGCAGCTGGCGCAGGGCAATGCGTCGGTCCAGGAAAACGCGCGCTTCGCGCTGGAGTTCCTGCAACGTGACATCCGCATGGCCGGCCACTTCGGCTGCGTCAACGACCAGGCCCACTTCGTGAAGGGCGAGGGCGATCCCGTCTCGCATATTGCCGGCGTCACGACAGGCAGCGGGAGTCCGCTGGATTTCTCGGTCTCCGTGCAGGGCTACGAGGCAGCGGGTACCGCGCCGGACAGCGTGCTGACGCTGGGCGGGACGTGGGCCGGCGCGGCCAATCTGCCCGCCGCACTGCAAGGCCTCAACCCCCGTGGTGGCAGTGACCTGCTGGTGCTGCGCTTCCTGTCGCCGATCGGCGTGCCGGTCACCAGCATCGCGACCGGTAACAATCCCGCCATCGGCTTCGATGCCACCAAGGGTGCCAGGCTGACCGAGGACGGCGTGGGCACGCCGCAGCTGTTCGGGCTGGCGGACTGCAGCCATGCCGACGTCTTCGTCGGGTCCTATGCGGCTGGCACAGTCACCGCGACCTCCGGCTCGCTGGTTCGCTACAACGTGCAGCCCACCGGCGAAACCATGCTGTACCGTGCCGAATCCATCGTCTATTACATCGGCACCGGTGCCAGTGGCGAACCTGCGCTGATGCGCGCCCGCGCCAACACCACCGGCGGTTACAACGCGGGCGAGGAGCTGGTGGAGGGCATCGAGAACCTGCAGGTGATGTTCGGGCTGGATGCCACTGCGACGATCACCAAGACCACCCCGCCGGTCGGCAACATCACCTTCGAGAACACTGCCAGCGGCGTTACCGTTACCGCCAGCGCCGCAGGTGCCGCCCAGTGGCGCCGCGTCGGCCAGGTCCAGGTCGGCGTGCTGGCGCGCAGCCCCAACCCGGCAACGGCCACCGCTTCGGTGGCGACGCTGAACGATCCCCGCCTGCTGGGCGTGCGCTTCGCCCCGGCGGCCACCAACGACCGACGCTACCGCGTCGGCTATGAGTCGACCATTGCGCTGCGCAACCGCCTCTTCGGGAATTGATGCCATGAAATTTTCCAGCCGCCCCTTCGGTTCCGCTGTCCGACAGCGCGGTGCCGTGCTGTACGTCGCGCTGATCATGTTGATCCTGCTGGCGCTGATCGGCATTGCCGGCATGCAGGTGGCCGGCATGCAGGAAAAGATGTCCGCCAACTACCGTGCGACCAACACGTCCTTCCAGAACACCGAAAGCATGACGCGTCGCACCGAGAACGCCATCGAGGCCATCGCCAACCGAACCTCACTGGCCAACGATGCGCCGATCTCCGCGACCAGCATCACCACCAACTGCGACGACGGGTTCGACCCGGTGCAGTGGGGGCGCGACAAGTCCATCACCGGCGCGAACAGCGTCAATGTGCGTCGCATCGACTCCTGCATCATCGGTGGCGGCTCGCTGAACATGGGTGAGCCGCTGGATCCGACCGCGCCGATCTACCAGATCACTTCCTTCTCCACCGATGTCCCGGCAGGTCCCTCCTCGTCGGCCGTCATCGACTCTGTATTCAAGCTCTAAGGACTGCCGGCATGATCAAGCGCAAAACGGGTATCACGGCAACGGCAGCCGCGCTGCTGCTCGGGGTGGGCGGCTACTTCGCGTACAGCCTGTTCGCCGCGCAGGGGCAGGGTGAGCTCTCGCAGGTCCCGATGAACTCGGTGAGCAACGCGCCGCCAGCCTTCATCATGGCGGTCGACGACTCCAACTCGATGACCTTCGAGCGCATCTTCGTCGGCGGCGATGGCCGCATGCAGTGGAATGGCAGCAGCTTCTTCAGTTCTGCGGGAGTCTTCTACAACGTCGGCCAGGGTTGCGCCAACAACTCGGTGGACTGCTATGTCTACCTGTTCCCGCACAACGGGTACAACAGCAGTTATTCCCCGGGCAGGGCGATCCCGCCGCTCGACGTGTTCGGCTTCGCACGTTCGCCGACCTACAACGCCGGGTATTTCAATCCGGCGGTGCAGTATGACCCGTGGCGCCGTCCGGCACCGGTCAACAACAAGCCGTTGTGGGATGACGCGTCTACGACTGCCACCCGCGCCGATCCGCGGAGTGAGTTCAAGACCGCCTACGACGTTACCTACAACATGACGGCCGCACGCGCGGTTACGTCCGAGACGTTCGGTATCGTCCAGGGCATGACGCTGCCGAGCGGCACCACCTACTACTCGGACGGTGAGATCTGCAATACCACCTACGTCCGCAATCGCGTCACGTACTCCAACAATGACGGGTTGCCCGACGCCAAGAAGAAGTGGGTGTCCCTGACCAAGGACTGGACCGCTCCCACCAGCTGCACCGTTCCAATCCAGTACTTCCCGGCTACGTTCTACCTGCCGGAAGCACAGGCGGCACCGACCGGATACAAAACCGCCAACGCCAATCGTCCGGTGATCAACAACGCATGCGGCCCCGGCTGCAACATGCGTCGTTACACGATCATCTCCGACAACTACAACAGCGGTTACAACGACGCGATCAAGAACTACGCCAACTGGTTCCAGTACCACCGCAACCGCATCCTGTCGATGGTCGGCTCGTCCTCGCACGCGATGGGCGAAGTCGAGAACATGCGCGTGGGCTACTTCACCATCAACAACCGTGTCGACGTCACCATGTACGACGTGGGCACGCAGCGCTCCGACCTGTATAGCCGCATCTACAGCCTGGGGCCGAATGGCGGTACTCCGAACCGTGAAGCGGTCGATCACCTGGGCAAGCAGTTCCGTCGTACCGGTACCGGCGCACCCGTGGCACTGGCCTGCCAGCGCAACGGCGGCATGCTGTTCACCGACGGCTACACCAACACCTCCAGTACCGTGCCCAGTGGCACGGATTACGGCAATGCCGACTCCTCAGGCACCACGCACTTCAGCGGCGCGCCCTTCGCGGACAGCTACAACAATACGATTGCCGACATCGCGGCGGCTTACTACGACGGGTCGCTGACGCCGCTGCGCACCGGTGCAAACTTCCCGGCCGGCCAGGTGCCGGTGAGCAAACAGTGCGAAACGCTCAACAAGTCGTCGGCGGCGTGGAAGCGCCTGGATTGCCAGACCGACCTGCACATGAACTTCTACGGTGTCACGCTGGGTGCGCAGGGCAAGATCTACGAGGTCAACCAGGCGGCTACGAGCGACCCGTTCACCAATACCCCCAACTGGAACGGCAACGGCAATCCGGTGGACTCCGACGACGGCCGCGTGATCGACGAAATCTGGCACGCCGCGATCAACAGCCGTGGCGAGTTCATCAACGCCAAGACCCCGGCCGACGTGACTGCCGCCATGCGCCGCGTCCTTTCGGCGGTGGCCTCGGGCTCGTCGCCGTCCGGCAGCATCGCCCTGACCGGCGCGCGCATCGGTGCCGGCTCCTTGACCGTGTCCCCGGCGTACGAAATCGCCAACGAGGGTACCGACTGGTTCAGCCGTCTGACCGCCAACCAGGTCACGGTGGATGCGACCACCCGCGCGGCGGTGTACACGCCGATCTGGGAAGCCAGCAGCAAGATTCCGGCGGCGGCTTCGCGCAACGTCTTCTTCGGCTCGGGTACCGGCGTGAGTGCGTTCAACTCCACCAACGTGTCGCTTGAGATGTTGTGCGCCACGCCGACCGCGTTGTATCCGGGCATGAGCCAGTGCACCGCGGCCGGCCTGAGTGGCGATCTGAGCCTCACGGCCGCCACGGCTGTGAGCTATCTGAAGGGTGACACCTCCCAGGAAGTGAAGAAGGGCGGCAAGCTGCGCGACCGCAGCGCGTTGTTGGGTGACATCGTGAACTCGTCGCCGCAGATCAGTGCGCCGATCGATGACTATGGCTACCGTTCGCTCGGCGGCGACCTGGGAGCCTCGTACAACACCTACATGACCGACAAGAAGTCGCGGAACTACATGGTGTATGCGGGTGCGAACGACGGCATGCTGCACGCCTTCGATGGCGGCATGGATGCCGACGGCAAGACCACCGCCAATGGCGGGCGCGAATCCTTCGCATACATTCCGGAGACCGCGCTGGGGCATATGGGCAATCTGCTCAAGCCCTACAATCCGCTGGCGGCCAAGAACCAGGTGCCGCACCGGTACTACGTCGACGGTCCCCTGGTGGTGGGTGACAGCTATTACGGCGGCGGTTGGCATACCACCCTGGTGGGCACGGCCGGTGCCGGTGGCCGCGGTGTGTTCGCGCTCGACGTGAGCAATCCGGGTAGTTTTGGTACCAACAGCCGTCTGTGGGAAATCAACGATATTTCCGGTGGTTCCCAGGCAATCCGCGACAACATCGGCCACGTGCTGGGCAAGCCGGTGATCGTGCCGGTCAAGTCGGGCACCACCGTCACCTGGAAGGCCATTTTCGGCAACGGCTACAACAGCAAGAGCGGCAAGGCGGTGCTGTTCGTGGTCGACATCGGCACCGGGACCCCGACGGTCCGCATGATCGAAGCGGTCGAGTCGGGCACCGGCAAGCCGACCGGCGTCAATGGTCTGGGCAATATCGTGGTGCTGGACCGCAAGGACAACACGAATTCCAATCTGGCCGTGCGCGACGGCTACGCGGACACCGTGTATGCGGGCGATGCGAACGGTGCGCTGTGGCGCTTCGACCTGCTGTCGACGTCGAACTCGGTGACGACGCCGGTCTTCACGACG
>JAEWLO010000018.1 GCA_023457475.1 Pseudomonadota bacterium
GCCTTCCTCCAACCGCCGGTGCGCCTCACGCAGGTTCGCCGCATTGATGATGCCCGACGCCGGCTGTGCGGTCGTGCGCAGCTCACCGGCGTCGACGAGGCTGGCGACGCGGTTGAGAATCCGGTGCTGTTCGATCATGTCGGCCGTGCCGAACCGCGCCCGCGCGAACATGAATTCCCAGTGGATGCCTATGCACTTGGCCTTGTACGGGTCGCCGATGCGCAGCGGCCCGCGCGGCTCCACGATCAGGCCGACGCGTCCCTGGGGGGCCAGCAGTTCGCCCAGCACCTCCCAGTAGCGGTCGGTGTCGGCGAGGTTCAGCGCGGCCTCGACCTGGGTGATGCCCAGTGCCTGCAGCTGGGCGGGCAGGGGGGCGTGATGGTCGATCACGTGGTGTGCACCCATGGCCCGGCACCAGTCCGCGGAGGCCGCCCGCGACGCGGTAGCCACCACGGTGAATCCGGCATGCCGTGCCAGCTGGATCGCAATCGAGCCCACGCCGCCTGCTCCCCCGATGACGAGCAGGACCTGGCCGGCATGGCGGCAGTCGTCGAAGCGCAGGCACATGCGGTCGAACATCAGTTCCCACGCGGTCAGCGTGGTCAGCGGCAGCGCGGCGGCCTCGGCGAAATCGAGCGTGGTCGGCTTGCGCCCGACCAGTCGTTCATCCACGTGCTGGAACTGCGCGTTGCTGCCTGGCCGGGTGACATCGCCCGCGTAGTAGACCTCGTCACCGACCGCGAATGCGGTCACCTCTGGACCGACGCTTTCCACCACGCCCGCGGCATCAAACCCCAGCACGCGGGCAGGGGCATCGTCGGCGCGTGCGGCGGCGCGCTGCTTGGCATCGACCGGGTTGACCGACACGGCCAGCACGCGCACCCGCAGGTCGCGTCCCCCCGGCGGACCGGGGTCGGGCAGGTCGAGGTCCAGCAGTGATGTCGGGTCACTGATGGGCAGGGCACGGGTCAGGGCAACGGCTTTCATGCGACCTCCGGTGCTGAATATCGCATTCATGATACGACGACGCGCGAACCTGTTTCTGCGCTGAATAAGCGCACCTGCGGTAACTGCACGAATTACTGTAGCGAGGCATTGAAAACTCTGGAAAAGTGGCAAAACCCTTGCCGTTGCTGGGTATTGCGCAACTTCATAAAGCTGTATAGGGTGCCCGCAGCTGGACGCGGTAGGGGTCTGGCGGTCGTCTTCACATGTTACGTGACTGTTAACATCACCTTCACTCCCCTGAGCATAATGTTCGCGGCGGTGGCGTGCTGAACCCGCAGTCTGAAAACGACGCTGTAGCGCTGGACCATGCCTCTACCGGTTTCATACCCCCGAACTAGGAGCTGTATTACATGAACAAGAAGATTCTTACTGCCGCGCTGCTGGGTGGTCTGGCGATGGCCCAGGCTGCATCCGCGCAGGAGTTCGACGACCGCTGGTACCTGACCGGTTCGGCAGGTTTCAACTTCCAGGACAGCGACCGTCTGACCAACGATGCTCCGTTCGTGACCCTGGGCCTCGGCAAGTTCATCAGCCCCAACTGGTCGCTGGATGGCGAGCTGAACTACCAGAACCCGAACTTCGACGCCAACCAGGACCTGAACTGGTCGCAGTACGGCGGTGACCTGTCGGCGCGTTACCACTTCATCCAGGATGGCCGCGGCTGGAACCCGTACATCCGCATGGGCGTGGGCTACCAGAAGTCGGAAGAAGAGTTCTCGCAGATCGGCCCGGTGCTGGGCGAGCGCAAGGACGGTTACTTCTCCGCCATCGCCGGTGTGGGTCTGCAGACCACCTTCGAGAAGCGCGTTGCCGTTCGTGCTGAAGTCGGCTACCGCGCCAACTTCGACGACAACAGCTACCACGCTCCGAACGAAAGCTGGTTCGGCGACGTGCTGGCCTCGGTTGGCGTCGTGATCCCGCTGGGCCCGGCCCCGGTGGCTGCCGTTGCCCCGGCTCCGGCTCCGGCCGCGCCGAGCTGCGCCGACCTGGATGACGACGGTGACGGCGGCAACAACTGCGACGCCAAGTGCCCGGATTCGCAGCCCGGCCAGACCATCGGTCCGGACGGTTGCCCGGTGCCGGTGTCGATCGACCTGAAGGGCGTGAACTTCGACTTCGACAAGTCGAACCTGCGTCCGGACGCCGTGGCCATCCTGAGCGAAGCCGCCCAGATCCTGACCCGTTACCCGGATCTGCGCGTCGAAGTGGCCGGCCACACCGACTCGAAGGGCACCGAAGAGTACAACCAGAAGCTGTCCGAGCGTCGTGCGAAGGCTGTGTATGACTACCTGACCACCAACGGCGTTGCTGCCACCCGTCTGCAGGGTCCGATCGGCTACGGCGAGAGCCGTCCGATTGCCCCGAACACCAACGCGGATGGTTCGGACAACCCGGAAGGTCGCGCCAAGAACCGTCGTACCGAGCTGAACGTCCAGAACTAAGTTCTGACGCAAGGTCTCAGAAGCAGGGCCCGGCATTGCCGGGCCCTGTTTTTTTGTGCGGTACGTGATATTCGTCAAAAATTTCAATACGTTGCCGTATTCATTGAAGGTAGGATCTTGTAAGCCGTTGTGGCGCTGTTAAACTCGGCGCGTCGACCTCTTTACTGGATGCACCCCATGCTGCGTATCGCACTGGCCGCCGCGCTCGGCCTGGCCTTGGTTCCCGCCGCCCACGCTGCGGTGGACTGCTCCGCCCAGGCCACCAGTGCGTCGCCGCTGCCGTTGCCGGCCACCGCGATCGCACCGGTTGCCGACGAGTTCGCCATCCGCAACGTGCAGCTGGGCATGCCCGCCGGCGTGCTCACCCCGAACTTCGAACAGCAGCAGTCGCTGGACCGCGTGCTGCAGCGCCTGCGCATCGACGGCTGCCAGAACATCGCCAAGGCGCTGCCGAGCGCGCCGGCCGTGATCAACAACGACGCCGCCAGCTACAAGAAGCAGACCGAGTTCGACAACACGCCCTGGCGCTTCGACATGAGCCAGAACGGCAAGCGCATGACCGCCGAGGAATTCGACGCCT
>JAEWLO010000019.1 GCA_023457475.1 Pseudomonadota bacterium
CGCCGCGCGCGCGGGGTTTGGGTATGGCTGACCAGCTGGGGCGGCACCACCGGCCCGATGTGGGCCTGCTCCAGCGCGTCGCCCAGGGCGACCTTGAGCAGACGGGCATAACTGCGCAGCTGGCCGCGCACGAAGACCGGGGCACCGAGGCGATCCCACTGCTCGGCCTCGCGCGCCTTCACCACCTGCACAGGCATGCGCAGGTCCTTGCCCACTGCTTCGAGAGTCAGTCCGGCCGCTTCCCGCGCCTGGCGGAGTCGGGCTCCGCAGCCGGCAGCAGTCTCAAAAGCGTTCAGAGTCTGGTCGTCAATCACAATGCTTCAACCCCGGGATTTAGGAGCCGCGTCCTGCGGAAATTCGTCGCGAATTCGCTGCAGATAGCGACCCGATGCCACCGTGTCGCCCAGCTGCGCCTCGATATCAGAGGCAAGTTGTAACACGGAACGTGTGGCCGGTGCAGCCGCCAGACGACGTTGTGCGAAGGCCCGGGCCTCGAAATAGCGCCCTTGGGCATACTCGTTGCGGGCCATCGATTCCAGCGCGTAGGCGTTGTCCGGTTCCAGCGCCAGGGCGCGGCGCAGGTCGCGCGCGGCACGCTCGGGCTGGGCCGCATCCAGGGCGCAGCCCCCGGCATTGGCCAGTGCGGCGGCCGGTGTGCCATACCCCGGCGCGGACAAGGCGCGGTCGAAGTACGACAGCGCTTCTGACGCCCGGCCATGACTACATAGCCACGCACCATAATTGTTGAGTACGTCCCCCCGGTTGGGGGCTCCCTCGGCCGCCCGGCGGAACAGCTCACCGGCCTCGGCGTCCTTGTCCTGGCGGGTGGCGATGGCGGCGAGCATCAGATACGCGTCGGCACTCTGGCCATCCAGCTTCACCGCCGCGCGGGCATGCTTGCCCGCCTGGGCCAGGTCCCCCGTCCGGAAGGCCTCTGCCGACAGCGTGAGCTGGTTCTGGTAATTGACCCGACGCCGGGTATCGACACTGTCGCGGGCCACATACTCCGGCGCCACGCCACGCATGTTTTCGGGAATCTTGACGCCCTGCTTGCCACACCCGGCCATTGCCAGCGCGACGAAGAGAACGGCTGGCAAACGGAGGTCAGGCTGCGGCATTCCGGTTCTTCCCGCCCTGCAGTGTCTTGTTGAATTCCGCCTGGCGGCGGGTGCGGTCCATCACCTGGCCCTTGAGCTGGCCACAGGCGGCGTCGATGTCGTCACCACGGGTACGGCGCACCATGGTCAGCACCTTGGAATCCAGCAGGATCTTCTGGAAGGCACGGATCTGGGTGTCGTCGGAGCGCTCGTAGCGCGTGCCCGGGAACGGATTGAACGGAATCAGGTTGACCTTGCCCGCGTTCGACGTCTGCACGGCATTGTCGAACTGGCGCATCAGCCGCGCCAGCTGGCGGGCATGCTCGGGCGTGTCGTTGATGCCGCGCATCAGGGTGTACTCGAACGTCACCGACTCGCGGCGCTTGTTGGCGCGCAGGTAGCGGGCGCACGAGGCCATCAGCTCGGCGATCGGATACTTCTTGTTTAGCGGCACCAGGGTTTCGCGCAGCTCATCGTTCGGCGCGTGCAGCGACACCGCCAGCGAGACATCGCTCTCGACGGAGAGGCGGTCGATCTGCGGCACCAGGCCGGAGGTCGACAGGGTCACGCGCTTGTTGGCCAGGCCGTAGCCCAGATCGTCGCGCATCACGCTCATGGCGCGCACGACGTTGTCGAAATTCATCAGCGGCTCGCACATGCCCATCATCACGACATTGGTCAGGCGGCGCTGCTTGTGCGGAATGTTGCCCAGGTGGCGCGCGGCCACCCACACCTGGCCGATGATCTCGGCGGTGGAGAGGTTGCGGTTGAAGCCCTGGGTGGCGGTGGAGCAGAACGTGCAGTTCAGCGCACAGCCGACCTGCGAGGACACGCACAGCGTGCCGCGGGTCTTGTCCGGAATGTACACCGCTTCGATGGCGTTCTTGCCATCGGTGCCCATCGCCAGCAGCCACTTGTGGGTGCCGTCGTTGGAAGGCTTTTCGAACACGATGTTCGGCACGATCACTTCAGCATGCTGCTGCAGCTTGGCGCGCAGCGCCTTGCCCAGATCGGTCATCTGATCGAAGTCGGTCACGTAGTGGTGATGGATCCACTTCATGACCTGGTGGGCACGGTAGCGCGCTTCGCCGAGGGTCTCGGCGAAGAAGCGCTCCAAACCCTCGCGATCGAGGTCGAGCAGGTTCTGTTTGCCAGCAGTCGGTGCGGTTTTCGGCAGCGGCTGGATGGCGGGTGTCTGTACGACCTCGTTCACGGCATTACTCTCAGCGCGAGACCACTTCAGTGGCAGCGAAGAAATAGGCGACTTCAACGGCAGCATTCTCGACCGAGTCCGAGCCGTGAGCGGCGTTGGCGTCGATCGATTCAGCGAAGTCGGCACGGATGGTGCCCGGTGCGGCGTCCTTCGGGTTGGTGGCACCGAGCAGGTCGCGGTGGGCCAGCACGGCGTTCTCGCCTTCCAGGGCCTGGATCATCACCGGGCCGGAGATCATGAACTCCACCAGCGCGTTGAAGAACGGACGCTCGCGGTGCACGGCGTAGAAGCCTTCGGCTTCGCGGCGCGACAGCTGCTTGTACTTGGCGGCGACGACCTTCAGGCCGGCCTTTTCGAAGCGGGCGTAGATTTCACCGATGACGTTCTTGGCGACGGCGTCCGGCTTGATGATGGAAAGGGTGCGCTCCAGCGCCATGGGAAGTTCTCCGTTGGGCGGGCCACTGATCGACCCGAGAGTAACATGAAAAAAACCCGCGTCAAAACGCGGGCTTAGCCTGATATACGTGCGTCAATTCTACAGCGTCCCCGCGGCCGGTTACAACGGGCCGCATTCAGGTGGATAAGCGGCAGCGCAACGGTTTGCTGCGCCGCACAATGCGGCCGCCCGCGGGCAGGACTAATATCAAACAATCGTTTGATTGAACCCTGCCCCGCCCATGGCCAAGCCTGCCCACTTCTCCACCAAGGACCGCATTCTCGGCGCTGCCGAGGAGTTGTTCGCCCAGCACGGCTTTGCCGGCACGTCGCTGCGCCAGGTGACCAGCCAGGCCGACGTCAACATCGCGGCGGTCAACTACCACTTCGGGTCCAAGGAAAACCTCGTCAATGAGGTGTTCCGCCGCCGGATGGACGAGATGACCAGTACCCGACTCGCCCAGCTGGAAAGCGCCCGCCGCGAGCACCCCGGCCAGCTGCGGCCGGTGCTGGCGGCCTTCGTCGAGCCGGCCCTGGCCATGGCCCAGGACCGCCAGAGTGGCGGCGCGTTCGTGAGGGTGATCGCCCGCGCCTACGCCGAGAAGAACGACAACCTGCGCAAGTTCCTGTCCGACCACTACGGCCACGTGCTGCG
>JAEWLO010000020.1 GCA_023457475.1 Pseudomonadota bacterium
GGACGTGCGCGGCCGCCTGCCCACCGAGGCCGACCGCCGCAAGGTCTGGAACGCCCTGCTGGCGCAGCATGGGCATGCGCGGGTCAACGGCGACCTCCAGCGCGACCCGCTCACCCAGTCGGCGCGCTGGCTGGACCGCTTCATCAGCATCGTTCCCCAGTTGAACCAGCCCGGGCTGGCGCTGTCGTTCAGTGGCGATGCCGTCCATGCCGACCTTGCCCGGCTGCCGGACGCCGAACGGGTGGCGGTGTCGGACCTGCTGCGTCGCAGTTTCAGCCACCTGCCCATCACCGGGCTGTGGGATCCCGGTCGCGTTGCGCTGTCACGACTGCCCGTCGCGACGGACACCACCCGCCTGACCAAGGCACTGAACAAGGGCGTGGTCCGCTTCGAGCACAAATCCGCGGTGCTGCGCACCGACAGCCAGGACACCCTTCGCGCCCGCGCGCTGGCCCTCCGCGCCGCTGGCTCCCAGCTGCGGCTGGAGGTGGGCAGCCATACCGACAGCCTGGGTACAGCCGACAACAACATGCGTCTGAGCCAGCAGCGCGCCGAAGCCGTAGTGGCCGAACTGCGGGCGCTGGGGGTGCCCTCCAGCGTATTGAGCGCGCGCGGCTATGGGGAGGAGCGGCCGCTGGCGGACAACCGGCTGGAGGCGGGCCGGGAGCGGAATCGGCGGATCGAGTACACGCTGGTGGAATGAAAGACGTTCGCGATCCGGCACCGCGCCGCAACGTAGAGCCTCGCCCTGCGTGGCTTCGCGGTGTCGGACCGGACAGCAGCCACGCAGGGCGTGGCTCTACGGCACCATCCACACCAGCGTGGCCATGCGGCCGGTGCGGCGGTCGCGGCGGTGCGAATAGAAGCGCTGCGGGTCGGCCAGGGTGCATTCGGTGCCCCCGTGGACCGCCGCCGGATCCATGCCGGCCATCTGCAGGCGGCGGCGTGCCAGGGCATACAGATCCACCGTCCAGTGGCCGGGCCGTGTTGCCACGAAGGCTCCTGCAGCCGCCGCGTCGCGCTCGACGAACGCCTGGAACACATCCTCGCCCACCTCATACAGCGCCGGCCCGGCCGCCGGCCCCAGCCAGGCCTGCAGCTGCGACGGCGCAGTGCGCATCGCCGCCAGGGTGGCCTCCAGCATGCCGTCGGCCAGGCCCCGCCAGCCGGCGTGCGCGGCTCCGATTTCGCTGCCATCGCGGGCGGCGAACGCCACCGGCAGGCAGTCCGCGGTGAGAATGGCCAGGACCACGCCCGGTACCGCCGTCACCGCCGCATCGGCGGTGGGCTCCACCTCCACGCCCTGCGCGGTCGGCGGGGCGTTGAAGCGCAGCACGCCGGTGCCGTGCACCTGGCGCAGCCAGTGCGGGGCCGAAGGCAGGCCCAGCGCCGGTCCCAACAGGTCACGGTTGCGCTGGACCTGCTCCGGGTCATCACCGTCGGCCGCGTAGCGGTTGCCCATGTTGAACTGGTCGAACGGCGGCAGCGAGCCGCCCGCCCCATGGCGCAGCGTGGTGACCGCCTGCACCCCGGGCGGGGCGGGCCAGTCGGCACGCAGCACCGGAACGGCTGCCGTCATCAGCGACGCCCGCGTTCCAGTTCGGCATGGTGCCGGCTGTCCTCGCGCAGCGCGTCGAGCAGCGCCACCATGTCCGCCGGCAGCGGCGCGCTGTTGCGCACCGGCTCGCCGGTGACCGGATGGGTGAACTCCAGGGTTTCGGCATGCAGCGCCTGGCGCTTGAAGCCTCGCAGCTGGGCCACCAGGTCATCGCTGGCCCCCTTCGGCAACTTCAGCGCACCGCCGTACAGCGGGTCGCCGACGATCGGGTGCTTGAGATGGGCCATGTGCACGCGGATCTGGTGGGTACGCCCGGTTTCCAGGCGGCATTCCAGCGCGGTGTGGGCGCGGAAACGCTCGCGCAGGCGGTAATGGGTCACCGCCTCCTTGCCGTCCTCGCGCACTGCCATGCGCACACGGTCACGCGGGTGGCGCTCGATCGGCGCATCGGCGGTACCGCCGGACACCAGCGCGCCCACCACCACCGCCACGTACTGGCGGTGCACGTCGCGCGCGGCCAGCTGTTCCACCAGCGCGGTCTGCGCCTCCAGCGTGCGTGCCACCACCATCACCCCGCTGGTGTCCTTGTCCAGCCGGTGCACGATGCCCGCGCGCGGCAGCACGTTCAGCGAGGGATCGCGGAACAGCAGCGCGTTGACCAGGGTGCCCGACGGGTTGCCCGCACCCGGGTGCACCACCAGACCGACCGGTTTGTTGATCACGAAGACGTGCTCGTCCTCGTACAGGATATCCAGCGGGATGTCTTCCGGCTCGGCGTGGGTCTGGGTTTCCAGCACCACGGTCAGGGTGGCGACTTCGCCGCCCCGGACCGGGTCGCGCCCGCGCGCCGGCTCACCGTCCAGCAGGACATCCCCGGATTTGATCCACTCGCTCAGCTTCGAGCGCGAGTACTCGGGGAACAGCTCGGCCAGCACCGCGTCGAAGCGGCGGCCGGCGGCGGTATCGGGAACCACCGCCTGGCGGGCCGATCCGGATTCAGTTTCAAGGTTTTCAGACATGGGGAACACACCGCAGGAAGACAAATTTGGGGTCCAGTCGACCCGTTTCAGTCGCTGGACAGGCCACTAGGCTATCATCGACCCTTCGTATTCCAGCCGCGTCCCGCCCTGACCCCATGATCCGACGCTCCTCCCTGCTGTCCGCGCCCGTCCGCACCGCCCTCCTGTTGCTGGTCCTGGCCCTGATCACCACCGGCTGCCATCGCGGTGCCAAGGGTGACAACCCGGACGAAGGCACCCCGGTCGAAGCGCTCTACGAGAAGAGCCACGGCCTGATGCAGAAGGGCAACTGGGCCGGTGCCGAAGCCAGCTTCCGTCGCCTGGTGGCCCAGTACCCGTACGGCCCGTACACCGAGCAGGCGATGATCGAAACCGCCTACGCCCAGTACAAGGCCGGCAAGCACGATGACGCCGTGTCGAGCATCGACCGCTTCATCCGCACCTACCCGACCCACCGCAACATCGCCTACATGTACTACCTGCGCGGGCTGGCCAACAGCAACCGCAATACGGTGTTCCTGCGCCGCGTATGGTCGCTGGACCCGAGCCGCCGCGACCTGTCCACGCCGCGCCAGGCCTACGCCGACTTCAACATCGTGATCGACCGCTACCCCAACAGCCGCTACGCCGCCGACGCGCGCAGCCGCATGCTGGTGCTGCGCGACGTGTTCGCCCAGCACGAGCTGGACAACGCCCTGTACTACCTGCGCCGCGAGGCCTATGTCTCCGCCGCCGGCCGTGCCAACTACCTGCTGGAAACCTACCCGCAGAGCGCCTTCCAGTACGACGCCGTGGCCACCCTCGGCGAGGCTTATGACCACCTGGGCAACAAGACCCTGGCCGACGACGCCCGCCGCGTGCTCCAGCTGAACCAGCCGGACCACCCGTGGCTGCGGGGCGACTGGCCGAACTATCCGTGGATGATCCGCAAGCTGAACCCGTTCGCCGGCGAGAAGTCCGCCAGCACCGGCCAGCGCAACGCACGGATGGAACGCAAGTAAGAAAAAAGGGCCCCGCAAGGGGCCCTTTCTTATTGCGGAGTTGTTCCCCGGATCAAACTGTTGGCTTGACCCCCAACTTCGTCAGAACGTCGAACAGCACGTTGGCATCCGGGAAAGGAGCCGCCGGCAGGTCGATCAAGTCCGGATCAACCGACTGTGTACGGCTTTCCCGGTGAAATGCGAACCGATCACCGGCCAGGTCCAGCTGGTTCTGTTCGTGTTGCGACAGGTGATTGAAGGCACCCAGTTCCAAGGCAGCGGTCCACAGCTGCTTCAATTCGCTTTGTCCGATGACCTGGCGCAGATCCGTCTTGTCGTTTTGCCAGGAAGCGGCATCCGCCATGAAGTCCTTCAGCGCTGCCAGCTGTCCTTTCGCCCGGTAGATGGGATCCGGTTTGCAGCCGATGCGCACGATCCTGACGGCTTCGGGACCGCCGTTCGCCGGGCGCAGACCTTCCGTCGTGCCAGCGACGAACCTCAACACAGACGGATTGAAGCGGAAGTGGTTGTCATAGTCCGGACGCGGGTTCTCTTTATCACGGAGCGCCGAACGTGGGGCAACGTCGACGTCGCCATAGTCGGGTCGCGGAATGTCGAAGGATGGGGCCAGGTCGTAGTCCGGGACCGGCTCAGGCGGTGCAACGTTGCTGGGGAGGCTGCGCAGGGGAATCGCGCCGGCGGCCACCGCAAATCGCCCTGCCCCGGGGAAGCTTGCGGGACCGGTAAAGGGAGATGTGCGGTTGGCGAGCACCAGGAGCTGCGGCGTTGAGGACGGTATGCGCAGGGGTTGGCTGCGGGGAATACCGAAGCGCGTCTGCGCGGAATACGGAGGAGGAGGAGAAGCACGCAACATGCGAAACGCTCGGAGTGGGAGTCTCCTTCACTCTAGCTTCCTGCTCAGGATGCGCTTCCATGAATCATGCAGGCGCGGCACACTCCGTGCAGATCGAAATTTGAAAGCGGGCACGAATGCCACATGGGATAGCTGCGCGGACACGCCACTTCGGTAGCCGCCATGGAAAAGATCCCCAGCTCCACCCCACCCGCCCGTACCCGTGCGGATACACCGACACCCACCCGTGCCATCCGGCCGAATCACCTCAACATCCGCGCCATCGAGAATCGGCTGGGCGGCACCCGGATCCGGATCGAACCCCAGGCGCCGACACGGTGTATCCACGAGACCATCGCCGGTTTCCGCGCCGCGTCGCCCCCTCAGCCGGAGCCGTACCGGCCGGTCACGATGCGCCTTGATGAGCTGGCCAAGGTGTATCCCGAGCTGGCGGCGCGTGCGCCCCTGCCTGCCTCCCGGCTGAGCGGCCTGCTGCTGGCGGGCATCGCGCTCAACAGTGAGCACACGCTGGTGTCGGAAGCGTCGGAGTCACTGCTGCTGGAGGCATTGAACACGGTGCGCGGGAGCGAGGTCCGGCTGTGGCGGTCAGGCGAACGGCCCTATGAAGTGCTGAGCGTGTTCGTCACGCGGTTGCGCGAGTTGCGGCCGCATCTGTTTTGAATCGAACGGTGACGGATGGCGTGGACACGCATGGCGTGTCATCGCGGTGCCGGAACGAAGCGCAGCCACGCAGGGCGTGGCTCTACGCGCCGTACCCGTTGCTGATCGGGTACCGGCGCTCACGACCAAACGCGCGCCGCGAGACCTTCGGGCCCGGCGCGGCCTGGTGGCGCTTCCATTCACTGGTGCGCACCAGGCGAAGCACGCGGTCCACTACCTCCGGCGCATAGCCGGCGGCGACGATCTCCTCGCGCGACTGCTCCTGGTCCACGTAGCGGTACAGAATGCCATCCAGCACGTCATAGGCCGGCAGCGAATCCTGGTCGGTCTGGTTGGCGCGCAGCTCGGCCGACGGTGGGCGGCTGATTACCGCCGGCGGAATCACCGGTGCGCCGCCCACGGTGTTGCGCCACTTCGACAGCCCGAACACTTCCGTCTTGTACAGGTCCTTCAACGGCGCATAGCCACCGCACATGTCGCCATAGATGGTCGCGTAACCCACCGCGTATTCGCTCTTGTTGCCGGTGGTGAGCAGCAGGCCGCCGAACTTGTTGGACAGCGCCATCAGAATCACGCCCCGCGCGCGGCTCTGCAGGTTCTCTTCGGTGACATCCACCGCCTGCCCTTCAAACATCGGGCCCAGCGCGGTCATCAACCCTTCAAACACCGGCTCGATGGAGACCGCTTCCAGTTTCACCCCCAGCGCGCGGCACTGCTCGGCGGCCAGATCGTTGCTCATGTCGGCGGTATAGCGCGACGGCAGGCGCACCGCCGTGACGTTTTCCGCGCCCAGGGCGTCCACCGCCATCGCCAGCACCAGGGCTGAATCGATGCCACCGGACAAGCCCAGCCACACCTTCCTGAAGCCGTTCTTGCGGCAGTAGTCCTGGATGCCGCGGGTCACCGCCCGCCAGGCTAGCGCATCCATGCTTTCGTCGCCGTCGTCCATCCATTCGCGCGGCAGGAAGCTGCGGGTGGCGGCGTCGTAATCCACCACCAGCCACTGGTCGGTGAACGCCGCCGCTGCCGGGTGCACGGTGCCGTCGCCATTGGCCACCACCGACGCACCGTCGAACACCAGCGCGTCCTGGCCGCCCACCATGTTCACGTAGGCCAGCGCCGCCCCGCTTTCGCGGGTGCGCTCGGCCAGCAGCGCGTCGCGCTGGGCGTGCTTGCCGCGCTCGTACGGCGAGGCGTTGGGAATCACCACCAGCTGCGCGCCTTCGCGCACGGTGTCGGCCAGCGGCTCGGGGAACCAGAGGTCTTCGCAGACCAGCACCCCCACCGGCACGCCCTTCAGTTCGAACACGCAGCTGCCGCCGTCCGGGTCCACCTCGAAGTAGCGGCGCTCGTCGAACACGGCGTAATTGGGCAGTTCGCGCTTGCGGTAGGTGTGCAGCACCTTGCCCTTCTGCAGCACGCTGGCCGCGTTGTAGACCACGTTGCCGGCGCTCTCCGGCCAGCCCACCACGGCGGTGATGCCCTCCACGCTGGCGGCGATGCGGTCCAGCGCCTGCTGGCAGTCGTACAGGAACCCGGGACGCAGCAGCAGGTCTTCCGGCGGGTAGCCACTGATGGCCAGTTCCGGGAACACCACCAGTTCGGCCCCGAACTCATCGCGGGCCTCGGCGATCATCGCGATGATGGAGTCGGTGTTGCGGGTGACCGCCCCGACCGGGAAATCAAACTGCGCCATCGCGATGCGGATCGAGGTCATGGGGGCACACCCGTAGTTGCAATGACCCATTGTACGCCGGTGGTTTGCCGACCCGCATGACCGAAGATCGCGAGGGCCCGGGGGCCGCCC
>JAEWLO010000021.1 GCA_023457475.1 Pseudomonadota bacterium
CCGGAACCGGCACGCTGGAAACCAACCGCTACATCAACTTCAACCGCCTGCAACTGGGCAGCGGTACCTGGACACTGACCGGCACCACCACCTATGTCATCGGCGAGCTCAACGGCGGTGTGGTCCGAACCGGCAATGCCGGGCTGTTCACCACGCAGATCATCGGCAATGGCGGCGCGCTCGAAGCCAGCACGCCCGGGCTGAGCTTCGCGCCGACTGGCGGCATCCTGCTCAATGCAGGAGGGCTGGCCGTCCAAGGGGCCAACAACCTGTCACTCGCGAGCCCGCTGAGCGGCACCGGTGCCCTCACCAAGAGCGGTGCCGGCACACTGTCACTGAACGCGGCCAACACCTACAGCGGTGGCACGACGATCAACGCCGGCACCGTGTCCGTGGGCAACAGCGCGGCGCTGGGTACCGGGACGGTGACCGCAAACGGCGGCAGCCTGCAGAACACCAGCGCGCTCGCCTTGACCAATGCCTTCGCGCTCAATGGCGCGCTCACGCTGGCCAGCACTTCGGCGCTCACGCTGTCAGGCCCGATCACGGGTGCGGGGAGTCTCGTCAAAACCGGAGCCAGCGACCTGACGTTGACCGGCACCAACGGCTACACAGGTGGCACCACGCTTGCAGCTGGTCGGCTCGTGCTCGGCAGCGACACCGCGATCGGCACAGGGCCGCTGCGCGCGTCCGCCGGCACGGTGCTCGACAGCACCGCGGCGCGCACCCTGCAGAACGCTGTCGTGCTCGACGGCGCACTGACCCTTCCCGGTACGAGCGACCTGACCCTGCAGGGCACGGTGTCCGGTGCCGGTGGGCTGGTCAAGCAGGGTGGCTCGACCCTGAGCCTGCTCGGCACCAACACCTTCGGTGGCGGCGTCACCCTCGGTGGAGGACGTCTTGTCGCAGGCAGTGGAGCGTCGCTGGGCACGGGCTCCCTCACCGTGAACGGTGCATCCGCACTGGACGCCACGCAGGCAATTGCATTGGGCAACAACGTCCAGCTCAATGCCAATCTGGACGTTCGGGGGAACCAGAGCACGGCCCTCAACGGTATCCTCAGCGGCAGCGGCGGGTTGATCAAGAACGGCGGTGCAGACCTGACCCTGGGCGGCACCAACACCCACACCGGCGGCACCACCCTCAACGCCGGCGGCCTGCTGCTCGGCAGCAACAGTGCCCTGGGCACGGGCGGCCTGCTGGTCAGCGGTGCGGCTGCGCTCGACGCAACGCAGGCCGTGAGCGCCGGCAACGCGGTGCAGCTCAATGCCGCACTCGATGTGCGCGGCAACCAGAATCTGGCGCTCAACGGCGTCATCACCGGTACCGGCGGGTTGACCAAGAACGGGGCGGCAACGCTCACCCTCAACGGCGACAATGCCTACGCCGGTGGAACTGTGCTCACTGCAGGCCGCCTGGCGCTGGGCAACGACAACGCGCTCGGCAGCGGCGCGTTGAACGTGCAGGGCAGCGCGCAGCTGGCGACTGGAGCCGCACGCACGGTGAACAATGCCATCGCGCTCGGTGCCGCATTGACCATCGACAATGCCGATACGCTCGCGCTCGGCGGCGTGATCAGCGGCAACGGTGATCTGGTCAAGACCGGCCTCGGGGACCTGCTCCTGCAGGCCGATAATACGTTCACCGGCAATCTGGACATCCAGGTCGGTGAGGTTGTAGCCGCCACATCCCTCGCGCTCGGGCAGCCACAGAACGTCAACATCGCCGCCGATGCCGGGCTCACGCTCGCCGGCGGCGGCAGCCTTGCCGGATTGACCGGTGACGGTGCCCTCGGCATCGGCTCCGGGGCCACCCTGCAGGTCGGCGGGAACGACGTCAGCAGCGTATTCGGTGGCCAGCTCAATGGCGCGGGCAATCTGGAGAAGATCGGCACGGGCGTGTTCCAGCTGACGGGTAACGGTACATTGGGTGGTGCCACCACCGTCAGCAGTGGTGTATTCGATGTCGCAGGCGCGCTGACCACCAGTGCATTCAACGTGCTCAACGGTGCCGCTGTCCGGGGCTCGGGCACGATCAATGCCCCGGTGACCGTGGGTGATGGAGCCCAGCTCGGACTGACCACCGGCTCCACGCTGACGACCGGTAGTCTCGCCCTGTCCAGCGGCTCGATCATCGACGCGCGGCTGGGTCCCGCCAATGGCAGCCTGCTGGCGGTCAATGGCAACCTCACCCTCGACGGCACGCTCAACATCACCGACATCGGCGGCTTCGGCAGCGGCGTCTATCGACTGGTGGACTATACCGGTGCGCTCACCGACAACGGCCTGCTGTTTGGCACCGTGCCGGGAAACGTCAACCTGGCCCAGCTGGCACTGCAGACCGCCATTGGCGCGCAGGTCAACCTGGTGGTTACCGCGCCGGGCGAGATCGTGCAGTTCTGGGACGGCGTGCAGACGACAGGCAACGGCGTCATCGACGGCGGCAGCGGCACCTGGGACACCGGCACCCACTGGACCGGGGCGGATGGCCTGGTCAACAGCGGCTGGGCCAATGACTTCGCCGTGTTCGGCGGTGGATCGGCCGGCACCGTCACCGTGGTCGGCACACAGACGGTCGGCGGCCTGCAGTTCGTGCAGGACGGCTACCAGCTCGTGGCGGGCGACAACGGCCAGCTGGATCTGGAGGCACCGGCCACCCTTGTGCGCGTGGATCCAGGTGTGACCGCCGTGCTGGACGTGCCGCTCACCGGCAGTGGCGCGCTGCAGAAACTGGATACCGGCACGCTGGTGCTCAACGGTAGCAACACCTACACAGGCGGCACCCAGCTTGCGGTCGGTACGCTGGTGGTCGGCAATGCGCAGGCGCTGGGCGCAGGCGCGCTGGCGACGGTCGATGGAACCACGCTCGACGCGGGCACCGCGCTGACCCTCGGCAACGCTCTCGATCTGACGGGTGCGCTCACTGTGGCGGGGACACAGGACCTCTCGCTGACCGGCCCCATCGGCGGAAGCGGCAGCCTGATCAAGAACGGCGGTGCCACGCTGGCACTCGGTGGCACCAATGCGTATGCGGGCGGCACCACCCTCAACGCCGGTACGCTGCGGGTGGATGTATCGCAGGCTGCGGGCACTGGCACGCTGAGCGCCAATGGCGGCTCGCTCGTCAGTGGCGCTGCCGTGGCGCTCGGCAACGCGGTGACCCTGGGCGGCACGCTCACGATCGCCGGCAACAACGATCTGACCCTGACTGGTCCGGTCGATGGTGGCGGTGCGCTGGTGAAGTACGGGGCGGCCACGCTCACGCTGACCGGTGCCAATACCTACACCGGCGGCACCACGCTTGCAGGTGGCACGCTGGCGACAGGCAGCGATGCCGCGCTTGGGACTGGCACGCTCGGCATTGCCGGTGCTTCCACACTTGCCGACGCCGGTGCGGCGAACATCACCAACGGCATCGACCTGGGTGCCGCACTGGCGGTGAACACCGCCGACGAACTGCAGCTCAGCGGCACCGTCAGTGGCGGCGGTGCTCTCAGCAAGCTCGGCGCCGGCACGTTGATCCTTTCGGGCAGCAACACGTTCTCCGGCCCGCTGGATGTGCAGGGTGGCCGTCTGCAGCTTGCCGATGTCGCCGCGCTGGGCAACGTCGCCCAGGCCAATGTTGCCGGCGGTGCCACGCTCGGCCTCGCCGGTGGCGCGCTGGACGTGCTCAGCGGCAATGGCGCGGTGGATCTGGCCGGCGGCAGCACACTTCAGCTCGGCCGCAACGATGCAAGCGGCAGTTTCGCGGGCAGCCTTACCGGTGCAGGTGGCATCGAAAAGACGGGAAGCGGCACGCTCGGCCTGACCGGCGCCAGCGTCATCGCCGGTGGCACGCAAGTGAGTGGCGGCACCCTGGTGGTCGATGGCTCGCTGGCAACGGCGGGCGTCAACGTCGGCTCCGGTGCAACGCTGGCCGGTGCGGGCAGCGTCGCCGGACCCGTCACGATTGGCTCCGGTGGGCGTCTGGCCGTGCGCAGCGGCCAGACCCTCAGCACCCGCAGCCTCGCCCTGGATGCAGCGGCCAACCTCGACGCCGCGCTCGGCACCCCGAGTGATACCCGTGTGCTGGCGGTCAATGGCGATCTCTCCCTTGACGGCACCCTCAACATCACCGACATCGGCGGCTTCGGCGACGGTGTGTATCGCCTGATCGACTACACCGGCGCGCTCAACAACAACGGGCTGGCGCTGGGCACGCTGCCGGTCGCGGTGCAGCCGGGGCAGCTGGCAGTGCAGACCGCGGTGGGCCAGCAGGTCAATCTCGTGGTTTCCGCCAGCGGCAGCCAGGTGCAGTTCTGGGATGGCACGCAACTGGTGGGCGATGGCGTGATCCAGGGTGGCGCCGGCACCTGGGATGCCAGTACGAACTGGACCGACCAGACCGGCACCGACAATTCGGCGTGGAACAGTGGTTTTGCGGTATTCGGGGGTGAAGCTGGCGGTGTGGTCAGCGTGGTCGGCACGCAGGCGCTGACCGGCCTGCAGTTCACCCGTGACGACTACAATCTGGTCGCCGGAACGGAGGGCCAGCTGTCGCTCAACGGCACCCCCACCGCCGTGCGCGTGGATCCGGGTGTGACCGCCACGCTGAGCCTTCCGCTGGTGGGAACGGGCAGCCTGGACAAGCGCGATACCGGCACGCTCGTCCTCGACGGTACCAACACCTATACGGGCGGCACCGCGCTCTCCGGCGGCACGCTGCGTCTCGGCAACGCGCAGGCGCTGGGTACTGGTGCACTCACGGCGGCCGATGGAACCACCCTCGACACCGCGCAGGCGATGACGCTGGGCAACGCACTTACGGTGGATGGCGCGCTCACGCTGGCCGGCAGCAACGACCTCACGCTGTCCGGCGTCGTTTCCGGCGGCGGTGCACTGGTCAAGCGGGGCGATACCACCCTCAGGCTCGAAGGGGCCAACACCTACAGCGGTGGTACCTCGCTGCAGGCGGGTACGCTGGTGGTAACCAACGCGCAGGCGCTGGGCACGGGCACGCTGGGTGCCGCCGATGGCACCGCGCTTGATACCACCGCGCCGCTGCAACTGGGCAATGCAGTGGCCTTGGCCGGCACTTTGAATCTTACCGGCAGCCATGACCTGACACTGGCCGGCAACATCGCCGGCAGCGGCGGCCTGGTCAAGAACGGCGACACCACGCTGACGCTGTCCGGCACCAACAGCTATGGCGGCGGTACGACGATCAACGCCGGTACGCTGGTTGGTAACAGTGCCAGTCTGCAGGGCACCATCACCGACAACGGCACGCTGGTCTTCGAGCAGGGCACGGACGGAGCCTTCAACGGCGGTATCAGCGGCAGCGGCAGCGTGATCAAGCAGGGTGGCGGCGTCCTGCGGCTTGCCGGCAGCAACAGCTACAGCGGCGGTACCACCGTGACTGCCGGCACACTGATCGGTGACACCGCCAGCCTGCAGGGCGACATCGTCGACAATGCGGCGGTGGTGTTCGACCAGGGCGCGGACGGTGCCTACGCCGGCATCCTCAGTGGCAGCGGCAGCCTCACCAAGGAAGGGCAGGGCACGTTGACGCTGCAGGCCGCGAACAATTACAGCGGCGGCACCACCATCAATGCGGGTGCACTGCGTGGCAATACCACCAGTCTGCAGGGCGATATCGTCGACAACGCGACGCTCATCTTCGACCAGGGCACCGATGGCAGCTTCGCTGGCAGCATCAGCGGGACCGGCGCGCTGACCAAGGTGGGTGCGGGAACCCTCGCGCTCACCGCGGCGAACAGCTACAGCGGTGGCACCACCATCAATGCAGGCACCCTGGTGGGCGACGCTGCCAGCGTGCAGGGCAGCATCCTCAACAATGCCAGCCTCGTGTTCAATCAGACGGGAGCGGGCACCCATAGCGGTGCGATCTCCGGTACCGGCACCGTGACCAAGCAGGGCGATGGCACCCTGACGCTCGCGGGTACCAACAGCTACAGCGGTGGCACCACGGTGGCGGCGGGCACACTGGTAGGCAACAGTGCCAGCCTGCAGGGCAACATCGCCAACAATGCCGCGCTGGTGTTCGATCAGACCGGCAACGGTGCCTACACCGGCACGCTGTCCGGTACCGGCAGCCTGGGCAAGGCCGGCGGTGGCGTGCTGGTAGTAGGCGGTAACAGTGCGGGCTTCACCGGCACCACCACGGTCAGCGGCGGCACCCTGGCGGTGGGCGACGCGGCACACGCCAACGCGGCGCTGGGCGGCCCGGTAACGGTGACGCCGGCGGGCACGCTGACCGGCAACGGCAGCATCGGTTCGCTCGACCTTTCGGGTCGTCTGGTGAGCGGCGGCGACAGCGGTTCGCTGACGATTGGCGGCGGCACCTCGGTGCGTGGCGGTGCGGTCTGGCAAGTGACCCCGACAAGTACGGGTTCCGTGACGCCAGTGACCATCGGGGGCAGCCTGCAGATCGACCCGGGTGCCACATTGCAGCTGGATCATAGCGACCGGCTGCCGGTGGGCACACCGATCAGCGTCGCCACCGCAGGCGGTGGCGTTACCGGCGGTTTCACCCAGGTGACCGACGATTACGCCTTCCTTGCCCCCAGCGTCAGCGCAGGCGGTGGCGGCCTGTCAATCTCGCTGGACCGCGACGGCACCACCGTGCCCGAACTGGGGGAGACCCCGAACCAGGCGGCTGTCGGCGGCGCGATCGAGACCCTGCCCACCACCAGCCCGGTCTACAACGCCGTCATCCTGCTGCCGGACTCCCCGACGCAGGTGGCCGAGGCACTGCGTTCGCTTTCCGGCGAAAGCCACGCCAACACCGCTGTCTCGCTGCTCGGCAACCGCTTCACGTTCGACGGCGTCGGTCAGCGCCTGCGTGGCCAGGCGATGAGCAGTGAGGTGGGCACCAACACCGCATGGGTCAGCGCCCGCGCACAGCCGCGCCAGGTCGACCCGGAAGGCGGCATGCCCGGTCTCCGTACACGCGATGAAGGCGTCATGGCCGGCATCGACCGTCGCTTCGGCGAGCGCGTGGTGGCCGGGGTCGTGGTTGGACGGCAGGACATGAAAAGCTGGTCGCGCCAATACGATGACGTCGCCGACATCGACGCAAACCACATCGGCCTGTACGCACAGGCCGACTGGGGTCGCTTCACCCTGGCAGGCGGGCTGGACTACGCCGATTACGACGTTGAAAGCCGCCGCCGCGTCACCATTGGCAGCACCCTCGACGAGCGCCTGAGCGCGGACTACGACGCCCAGGCCGTCACCGGCTACGTCGAAGCCGCCTGGACGTTCGAGGCCGGCCGCGGAAGCTACACCCCGTACCTCAACGTGTCCCACACCCGTCTCAAGACCGATGGCTTCACTGAGCAGGGCGGCAACGCCGGACTCACGGCCGACAGCGAGCGCGACACCTACACCACCGCCACGCTGGGAATGCGCGGCGCGTGGGATCTGGGCCAGCGTGCACGGCTGGAAGCCAGCCTGGGCTGGCAGCACGCCTTCGGCGACACCGACCTCACCCGTACCCTGAGCTTCGCGGGTGCAGGCGCAGGCGACTTCACCGTACGCAGCATCGCCCTGGCCGAGAACATGGCAGTGGGCGAAGTGGGCATCAGCCTGCAGACGTCCGCCGCCAGCCGCCTTTCCATGATGCTGCAGGGTGCCAGTGGCGATGGCGAGAAGGCCTACGGGGCCCAGCTGACGTGGGGGTGGAGCTTCTGAGTCGGGCGTGACCCGGCGTCGGTTGACGCCGGGCGGTTCCCTGATTGACCATCCGAACTCAATCGGAGGTCCATGATGAAGATGCTGCGGTCCCGCTCGGGTGTGTGCTGCGCCGCGATCTTCGCGCTGATTTTTCTCGCCTGTCTGTTTTCGACGTTGCTGGGCAACGGGCAGGGCGTCTTGATGCTGATGCTGGTGACGTTTCCTTTTTCACTGGTCTGCGATGCGGCTTCCAGTGCGTTGCAGGATGCGTTCGGACTTTCGTTCGAGGCGAGCAACTGGGTGGACTGGGCATTACTTGGCGTTACCGGTCATGTTGAGTTCCATGTCATCGGCTACGGCCTGGGAAGCGCCTGGCGGGGTGAGGCACGCAGGCGCGACGCCGGCCCTTCCGCTGCACGCTGAGTGCCGCTACCCTCGGGGACCTTTGCCGGCGTTGCCCGGCGATCAGCACAAGCGACCCGAGCATGCAGTGGATTGACCTTCGCAGCGACACCGTCACCCAGCCCACGCCCGCCATGCGAGCCGCCATGGCCGAGGCCGAGGTGGGCGACGATGTATACGGTGACGACCCGACGGTGGTCCGGCTGGAGCGCTTGGCCGCCGACATGCTTGGCAAAGAAGCGGCGCTGTTCGTGCCCACCGGGGTGTTCGGCAATCAACTGGCGGTGTTCACCCATTGCCGTCGTGGCGACGAGGTGATCGCCGGGGACGATTCCCATCTGGTGTGGCACGAGAACGGCGCGGCCGCAGTCATCAGCGGCGTGCAGATGCGCACCATCGCCAGCGACCGCGGCACCGTGCCGCCCCTCGAAATCGAGGCACGTATCCGGGTAGGGGAGGACATCCACATTCCGCGAACCGGGCTGATCTGCCTGGAGAATGCCCATGGCAACGGCCGGGTCATTCCACTGGCGGTGATGGAGGCCACCGCAGGGATCGCGCAGCGTCACGGCATTCCCATCCATCTGGACGGCGCGCGCGTATTCAATGCGGCCACCTACCTCGGTTGCGATGTAAGGACCATCACCCAGCACGTGGACACCGTGATGTGCTGCCTGTCCAAAGGACTGGCGGCACCGGTGGGCTCCATTCTCGCAGGCCCGGCTGATTTCATCCGGCGCGCCCGCTACAACCGCAAGCTGCTCGGCGGCGGCTGGCGCCAGGCGGGCGTACTGGCCGCGCCGGGGATCCTCGCGCTCACCGACATGACCCGGCGGCTGGACGAGGATCATGCCAACGCCCGATACCTGGCCGAGCGCCTGGCCACCATACCGGGCATCACGGTGGAGGCCGACGACGTGCATATCAACATGGTGTGGTTCCAGCTGCCGGACAGCGTGAATGCCGATCAGCTCACGGAGGCATTGGCGGCGGCCGGCATCCGTGCCAACGGCCCGTATGGCGGCCGGATGCGGCTTGTGACGCATTGGCAGGTGGATCGGGACGCCATTGACCGGACTGTTCTGGTCATCGCACAACAGTTGGGCGGCTGATTACGCCTGCACCTCACTCAGCACGGCAATGCTGGATGCAGCAGCGCGCACACTTGATGGTGCAGTGCAGCGGGGTTGCGACTGGATACTATGAGCAGAGTATTCGCATTGGTTCGGAAGGGGAGGGTATGGCATGTTCACTAAGCGTCTGCAGATCGCGATAGTCGTTCTTTTGGCGTGCGTCGCGTGCCAATCTAAACCCGTCACCCGCACCATCGATCCAGGCGAGAAGCTCATCGAGGTCGAGGGTGTCGTGCAGATCTATCCAGGCGGCCATGGGTTGGGATTGGTCAAGCTCGATGATGGCAAATGCTACGACCTGGCGCTTCCGCGGGAGGTGCTGAAGAACAGTCACCGTTGGCAGCAACACCGCGTTTCCATCTCGGGAGTGCTCACGTACCGACCCTTGATCGAGGATGCGATGTGGATCGAAATCAAGGACCGTAAGGTTGAAGGCTTTGGCTGCTCGGAAGACCTCATCTACGTCGACACCATCAAAAAAGCCTGACGCTTCAGTCGATTCAGCCAGCGGGACCACGGCCTGGGCACCATGCCGGCCAGTGGGCATTGCAGGCAGCGACGGGGTGAATCCCAGGTGAGGCGAAGGCCCAAGGAATTCACTGTGTGGGAACCGCATCAGGGCGATCCTCGTTGATCACTCTCTCCCCCACGGCATGAAGGATCCTTTTCCATGTCCAAGAAACAACTCACGACGATCAACCCGCTGACCGAGGAGGTGGTGGCCACCTATGCCTACATGTCCGACGACGAGGCCGCTGCGGTGGTCAGAGACAGCCATGAGGCGTATCTGCAGTGGCGTCTGCGCAGCCTGGACGATCGCTCGAAGGTGATTTCCGCCATTGCCAGGTCACTCCGCGAGCGCAAGGAAGAATTCGCGCAACTGATGACCCGCGAGGTTGGCAAGCTGATCGAAGACAGTCGCACCGAAGTGGAACTCTGCGCCAGCATCTGCGAATACACCGCCCAGCACGGGCCGGCGGTTCTGGCAGACGAGGAACGCAATACGGAAGATGCCAAAGGCATCGTGACGCATTCCCCCATCGGCGTGGTGTACGGCATCCAGCCTTGGAACTTCCCCGCCTACCAGGCCATTCGCTACTCCATCGCAAGCCTGATGGCGGGCAACGGGGTGCTGCTCAAGCATGCCGAGAGCTGCACCGGCAGCGGCCTGCTGCTGCGTGACATCTACGAAAGCGCGGGGCTGCCCAAGGGGCTGTTCGGCGTGCTCCTGATCAGCCACGACCAGTCCAACGCCATCGTCGAAAATGACCTGGTGCGTGCGGTGACGCTCACCGGCAGCGAGGCGGCCGGACGCACCGTGGCGGCCAAGGCGGGTGAAGCGCTGAAGAAGACCGTGCTGGAGCTTGGCTCCAATGATGCCTACCTCGTGCTTGACGATGCCGACCTCGATCTGGCTGTCGACACCTGCGTCAAAGGCCGTCTGTTCAACAACGGGCAGACCTGCGTGAACGCCAAGCGCTTCATCGTCACCGAGAAGAACTACGACACCTTCGTCAGTGCCTATGCGAAGAAGTTCGAAGCAGTCCAGATGGGCGACCCGAACGCCGCCGACACCCAGCTGGGGCCGCTGGTCTCCGAGGCACAGCGCGACAAGCTGCACGAGCAGGTGACCAAAAGCGTGTCGCAGGGCGCACGGCTGGTCGTGGGCGGTGAGGTTCCCGACCGCACCGGCTGGTTCTACCCGGCTACCGTATTGGCGGACGTCGCCCCCGGGCAGGTCGCCTACAGCGACGAGTTGTTCGGCCCGGCGGCCGCCATCATCCGCGCCAGGGACGATGAGGACGCGATGCGCATCGCCAACGACAGCCGCTATGGGCTGGGCGGCGGCATCTTCAGCCGTGACGTGAAGCGTGCAAGGGAGCTGGCCACCCAGTACTTCGATACCGGCATGATCTTCATCAACAGCTTCGACGTCGCTTCCCCGGCGCTGCCCTTCGGCGGGGTAAAAGCCTCCGGCTATGGCCGCGAGCACGGCCCGGAAGGCCTCAAGGAGTTCGTCAACGTGAAATCCATCAAGATCCCGGCGTAACGCCGGGTTCTGCCTGGCCTGCTTCAATGCCATCCCGATGGCGGGTCCATGCGCGGCCACGACCGGTAGCGCCGGCCGTTGGCCGGCCCACGCACACTCTCCCGCCAGACCATCATCTGCTGCAGATGTTCACCGGAAACATCCAATGCGCCGATCAGCGCATTAACGTGCACCCACGCCGTCCTTCATTGCTGATTTAGCCCGCTGAAGCCAGATCGCATTGTGATCCCGCGCAAAACGCGACCAATGCTTTGAATCCTCAATGATGCTTGCAAACAGGTCATGCGCCTGCTGCTGATCGGCAGCATCCCCCTGCGCCAACAACCACTCGCCGTAACGGCACCGCGCCGCGGCATCGCTCCCGCACTCGACTGCGCGCTCAAAGGCGGCCCGCGCGCCGGCCGCATCGCATGCCGCCATGGCCTCTGCATATAGCAGCGTCGGTTCCGGCTTGCGGCGGGTTTCAGCATGACGGGCAAACATGCCCTCCAACGCTTCGGCCGCGAGTGCCGCATCTCCCGACTCCAGCCGTGCGCGGGCAAGCCCGGTCACGATGTGCGGCTCGTCGCCCAGAGGCGAGGTGGCGGCCTTCTCGAACAGCGGGCGCGCCTCGTCGACCTGGCCGGCCTCCAGCAACGCCGTGGCCAGCCGCACCCGGTTCTGCAGCGTGGGAGCGTGGGATAGCTCAGCCCGCGCGTTGCGCAGTTCCTGACCGGGGTTGATCAGCTGATTGGCTGCCCGGAGGGTCTTGCGCGCACCCCGCGAATAGCGGATCTCCGGGAAGTAGATCGCGGCGAAGTAGACAACGCTGCCCAGCAGGGGGAACGAAAAAAGAATGAGCAGCCAATAGAGGGGCTGCCCGGAGCGGATGGCGTGCACCGCAAAGTAGATGGCGACCAGTACGTGGAGTCCGATTCCGATGAAAGGCATGTCCTTCTGCCATGTTCGTTTGGGTAGGGAACTATAGTGTTTCCGGGCGATCCGGGGAACCACGTGCGGTCCCCGGACGGCCGGCGCGCCACCCGGCCCCGGAAGCCGAAGGCGGCGTAAGGTTACATATGGCCCGTCACTTGCCTGCCAACACCACGCTACGGCCCAGGCGCGAAGCCCGGCGCGCGCCGGTAGTCTTCTTCCAGGAAGGGCTTGTCGCCGAACAGGAACCCGTAATAGAACCTTCGCAGCTCCGCGTGATACGCCCGAATGCGGTCCTGGTAGGCGAGGTGTGACTGCATGTCCGTGCCGGCCATGCGGGTCAATGCTGCCTGGAGCCCGACCGGCGGCAGCGCCCAGCCCAACGCATTGGCCGCGGCCGTACGCTTTTCGATGCCGTCACGGTAGGCCGCCGTCATCGGTGCCACTGCATCATCCCCGTTCTGGTGGAAGGCCAGGTACCACTTGTAATGGAACGCGGTACCCAACGGAGCGGAATGGCTCCATTCGGGATACTTCGCATAGAAGCGCTGCATCGTATCCTCGCGCGGAATGTCCCACGCCCCGTTGACCGCTTCGCGCTGTGCGCGCGCGATCTCCGCCCCCTGTTCCACGGGAATGGTGCGTTCAATCACCACGTTTGACAGGGCAGGCAGCACCAGCGCGACCGTCACCCACACCGCCGCCAGGGTGGCGGCATTGGTGCCCGACCCCCAGCCACGCCCGCCCACCAGCAATGCCACGCCCATCCAGAAGGCGAGGTAGGCCACCATCAGCCCCAGCACGCCCGCGATCTGCAATGCAGGAACACCCTGCTGGAACGCCACTACTGCGAACGGCACGCCCAGACAGGCACTCACGGCGATCCCGCGCACCACCGAACGCCGGCCATAAAGACGGACCAGCGAGCCCGGCAGGCTTGCCAGCGTCCGTTCCCGTCCGGACTCACGCTCGGCCGAGCGCAGATCATGGAACAGCACGATGACGAAAAGAGGGGCGAGGAAGGTGAGCAGGAACGCGAAGTCGAAACGGCCGGCCAACGCCAGTTCCGGATTGAACGCATCGCCATCGTGGATCTGCGCCTCCAGCCCCAATGCCCGCACGCGCAGCACAAAGGGAGCCACATCGCGCATACCCACTGCCGCGAAAGCCAGCGGCGAGGGCGGATTCCAGGTGGGATGGAACGCGTAATAAGCCGCCTGGCCGGCGTCCTGCGATGCGCCATGCGCTGCCACCACGGCCGCCATGTCTTCCGCCTGCAAGCCGGCGATGCGGGCAATGGCCTCACGCTGGCTGTCGATGCGTTGCACGCCCGACACCAGGCTGGCTACGGTCAGCACCGCCAACAACGCCAGGCCGGCCACGGCCACCTTCGAGCGCAGCAGCAGGGTCCATTCGTAGTTCCAGAGTTTCATCGCGCCACCTCCAGACGGCGGGCGCTCAGTGCGAGCGCGAACAGAGCGGCCAGCAGCCATCCCAGCAGAATCAGCAGGCCCGGAAGTAGAGTGGACATCACCGCCGTCCACGGCTGCGGCATGAACTGGAAGTGCGGAATCGCCTGCCAGTGTGTGCGGTCCACGCGCTTGCGCTGTTCGGCCCCGGCGTCCTTGGCGGTGTCGTCGTCGTAGCTCACCCCGTCGGCCTGAAGCTGGTTCAACTGCTGCACCAGGCGATAGCGGTGCGCTTCGGCCTGTTCCAGGAACCGCAGATGCGCGGCGAGATCGGTCGCCGCCGCCGCCATCGAGAGCTGGCGCAGTGCAATGGACGGGCTGAGCAGAGCGAAATGGCCCACGAGCCGGTTCTGCGCGTGCTGCGCATCGGCACTGCGCCCGGCATAGTCGTTGAACAGCGCCGAGGTGACGCGCTCGCCTTCGACTGCCAGCAGTCCCTTGTAGTTCACGGGCAGGTCTTCGACGCGCGTCACCCCATACTGCTCCAGTACCTTGCGGCGGAACGCGGAGAAATAGGGGTCGTCTGCGTTGTGGCTGTCGCCCAGTGCCCGCAGGTCACGGCCGATGCCCACCTCGGTCTGCAGCCGGTCCGGCAACGCGTAGGTGGCATAGGCCACATCCGGTGCCACGCGCGGCACCAGCAGGGCAGACACCGCCCATACCGCCACGAGCACCAGCAACGCGTCGCGCCGACGTGCCAGCAGCGCGGATGCGGCCGCGATCACCGCGCACCAGCTTCCCAGGTAAAGCACGTAGCCGAGCATCAACGCGCCCGCCACCACGCCAGAAGCGTCGGGTGCCATCGCCAGCAACGCCAGGCCTATGAAGGCCGGCAGCATGAACACGAACGATACCAACCAGAGCGCGGCCAGCTTTCCGCCCACAATGGCGCGCAGGGACGCGCCCTGCAGCATCAGTTGTCGCAGCGTCGCACGCTCGCGTTCCTGCGCCAGCACCCCATGGCCAAGGAAGATCAGCACCAGCGGTGCGAGGATCTGCAGCACAAAGGCCGGCGTGAGCTGGCCGAAGCGGGTGAGGATGGAGCTCTGCATCACATCGCCGAAGTTGGCGGTGTTCTGCCGATGACCTTCCAGGAACATGCTGCTGCCGGTGAACGGGTCGACGCCAGGATCAAAGGCGGCCAACGCCGAAGGCAGCCGGTAGACGAAGTGCCCGTAGTGCACGACGCGATGCGGGTGCCGGTCCGGCTGAGCGTCGAAGGCGTCCTGTGCGGCGGCCTGCTGGCGCAGGCGGTAGTCCGCCGCCGACTGCATGTGGTGCGAAGAGACCACGGTGGCGGCCACCGCCAGCAGGGTCAACAGCACGATGCCGGCAACGGCGGTACGGTCCCGCAGCATGGCGCGCAGCTCATTGCGCATCACCAGCGTCCAGGCACTCATGCTGCCGTGGCCCTGCCCGAGAAGTGGGCGTGCAGGGCAGGGAGGTCGAAGGACGCGCGCTCGACGGCATAGGCAATGCTGCCACGCTCCAGCACGCCGATCCGGTCAGCCACTTCAACCGCGCCCATCAGATCATGCGTCACCATCAGCACCGCCGTGCCGCGCGCACGAACGGATTCAAGCAGGCCATGGAAGTCCGCACTGGCACCCGGATCCAGGCCGGAGGTGGGTTCGTCCAGCAGCAGCAACGGCACCTGGCGCATCAGCGCGATGGCGATGGCCACCTTCTGGCGCATGCCCTTGGAGAAGCGGCCCAGGCGCTGATGCCATGCCGCCTCCTGCAGGCCTGCGGTGCGCAGCGCCTCCATCAGCGCATCGCGCGAGACCGGCGTGCCGCTCAGGGAGAGCAGGTAGTCCGCGTTCTCTACCGCCGTGAGGTGCTCGTACAGCGCCACGTTCTCCGGCAGATACGCCAGCTGGCTTCGCGCGCGGGCGGGGTCTTCCCAGGGCACCACGCCACCCACCCGCACCTCGCCCGCGTTGGGCTTCAGGAAGCCCAGCAGCACCGAGAGGGTGGTGGACTTGCCGGCACCATTTCCGCCCAGCAGGGCGTAGATGCTGCCTGGTGCGACCTGCAGAGTGAGATCGGAAATAACGGCTTTTCCGGAGAACGCCACCTGCAGGGCGCGTACGTCGACAACGGGGGAGGGGGAGCTCAAAGCGGCACTCGTTCGAAGAAGGAGGGCTGAGCAATCTATCACGTAATGTTATTGCATTACATTGCGGCCAGCCGCTGCCTTGTCAGTCAAACATCGGCAACCTAAGATCGCGCTGTATCGGGGGGAGCCCGTCTGACGGTGCTTCGTGGATGGGTCGTGACGCCGGTCCTGCAGGCCGGGATACCGGGGAGTTCCCATGAGACAAATGTCGGTTCTCGTACTCGCACTTGCTTTGGCCGTTCCAGCTTCCGCTGCGGGTGGCCCTTCAGCAGCCGATCTGCTCAAGCGCATCGCCGACCAAGGCGGCCACAAGGTGCTTTGGGACCTTTGGGAGCGCGAGAAGGAGTTCTACCAGGTGATGTCCGACATTGAGTCAGGCGATCCTTCGTGGCTCAAGGTTGCAGCTGCCTTCAAGCCGTTCTCCGATGCCGGTGCCGCCCTCTCGATTGATTACTCGGTGGCGTTCGCACTGCCTCAGGCGCCCGAGCGGGTGTTGGCCTTGGTCGGACATGGATTCAATCTCGAGGACGTTTGTACTTCGCCCTTCCTTGAGCCCGAACCGGGGGAAGCGGAGGCGTACGAGAAGAAGGCGCTTTCGGCGCTTGCCAGGATCAATGATCCGGCGCTCAAACCTGTTGCGGCACGGTGCGCTGCGCAGGTCCGCCTTGCGGGTGGGACCTGATCATCAGCAACGAACGTCGTGTTGCCGCGCGAGTGCGGCGTGTCGTCGCTTTACCAGTCCATGGAGGGCATATGGAAGCAGGAACGCGAACCAGCAGCCGGGGCTGTGCACTTATCCTGGTGGCACTATCGCTGCTGGCGGGCTGCGCGAGCCAGCCCAGGCCGCTGTCGCTTCGAAGCACCCAGGCCATCGTAGATGCCAAGATGAACGGGATTCCCTGGAACTTGACCGCGCCGGTTGATGGCCGCCCGCCACGCGTTCTGGTTGTTCTCTTCGACGGTACCCGTAATGATCGCGAGCAGGTGGGAGATGACGAGCGACGGACGATCATCGCGCATATCGGGGCTCGTCTGAAAGAGAATCCAAAGCACAGCCCGGCGTTTACTTACACACCCGGGACGGGCACCCGCGGTAACGGGATTGTTCGTCTATTGGATTCAGCGACAGGCGCCTCGGCCGCGAAGCGGGCAAAAGTGGCGTGCGAAGAGGCATTGGAGGAGATCAGGCAGATCAGGGAACAGCAGGCAGACGCCGACATCCGTGTGCTGGTGTCTGGATTTTCTCGGGGTGCCGCGTCTGCGCGGCATTTCCTCAACCTGCTTGAAAGGGGCTGCAGGAAGGGCGATCCCGCGCATGATCCAGGCATTCGATCCTACGCACTGCTCTTCGATACCGTGGCTACAGGTCAGCGCAAGAAACTGCTGCTCGGCATTCCCGCTTCTACGGACAGCGTCCTGCATCTGGTCTCCATGGACGAGCGGCGCATTTTCTTCCGCCCAGACCTGGACGATCCCCCGAATGATCTGCGTATCAGGACCATTCCATTGCCCGGCGTTCACAGCGATGTGGGCGACAGCTATCTTGAGGGAGTAGGGGGCGAAGTCCGGCAATACGTCGACGCTCTGCTGGCCAGAATGGGTCTGATTGATGCCAGGACCGACGACCTGCCCATCGACTACAGCATTCAGGGCACCAACGATTCCCGATGGCTCCTGGAGAAGATGCTGCTGATCCCTGTGGCGGGGACGTCAAGGGATGCCGGTCGCAATCCGTATTCTGCCGATGCCGCTCCGCTGTGGGGCGATCGACAATTTGAGTGGCATGTTCGATACGCCGAAATAGGGGAAGCACCGCCGCTGGGATTCAGCAGGAGCACGTATTCTGACCGACCTGCGTTTCTGGTGAAGCGCCTTGGAACCACGTTCAAGCTTGAAGCGATTGCATTGAATCTCAGTCCCTGGCCCGTGCCGGGGTTGGGGCGGTGGGCTGAGTCCGGGGTGTACTTCGCGCCGACGTTGACGCCTTGCGGCGACACGCTCGCCCTCCGCTACGAGGTGCTTGGCGGAAGTCCGCACATGTACTTGCTTCCAGAGCGCATCGCAGACCGTGTTCGCACGCAGGAGACGACGCTGCTGGAGATCGGTGTCCTGGCGCGCGAAGCGGGCAACAAGATACGGTGGTTCGTAGACGACATTGATGCGGGCAAGTCGCGTGGCGGCCCTGTTTCGATGCATGCTGGCACCAGCATTCAGTGCCCGCCGGCAGGGGCCCGCCACAGGGATGCGGACGCCAAGGTCGAGCAACACGATGCCCGCTCCGCCCGATAGTACGGTCGTGAGCGGCGGATCAATGGATGTGGAACCGTTTCTTCTGAAGGAGCAAGGGTGCATGTTCGGTTGGATATTGGGGAAGAAGAAGCACACAGCCAAGGAAGAGGTACAACCCTTTCACCATGGTAAAACGCTCACGCTGCACTGGGACGGCGACAGCGAAGGCTGGACCTGCCCACTGCCGGCGCAGGGCAGGAACGCAAGGCTGTATCTCGGAGCGGAGCACCCAAGTCCCGAAGCCTGCGCGCTGATGCTGGAGATTCGCGAGTGCATCCCGGACCTGAACGACACAGCGCTTTCCTATCTTCTTCATCACGAAGAAGTCGTCGACTTCGTTCGTACAGTTCATAAGCATGCGGTGACCAGAGACAGTTTCCTCCTGACCGGCGCGGAGCTCTTCGAGCACTACGATGAAGGAAGCTATTCACTCAGCTACGAAGCGACCTTCGATCCAGGCGCAATCTGGAAGGTTGACTTCACTCACCATGAGCCTGAGGGCTGGGGGTTCGACGGTTAGCAGTCATTCGTACCTTTCGATTCAACAAATCGAACCAGCAGGCTATTGGCGATGCCCAGCTGCACGCCGCTCTTGGCCAGATCAACCGCTGCAGGTGTCGCCCAGCTATTCGGGTAAAAGCGCGGAGGCGATGAGCGGATCCAGACTTCCGCACCCTTCACCAAGTCGCGCCGGAAGCGATTCAACAGCGATCGCCACGCCTTCATCTGCTGCGCGTACTCGCCGGAACGATCTACTGCGCCGATCATGACGTCGCGCAGCCCCGGTTCCATCACTGCGCCTGGCGAACTGGTCATGATAGCTTCGCACTGTTCTGCGCTTAGGATTTCGGGCATGCCAATGGTCAATGGAGCGCAACGCGAGTTGATCGCATCCAGGCCTTCACCGTTCTCCGCATGAACCCCCGGCGGCAGCAATAGAAGTGAGTGCCATTGATTAACTACGTCCACGCCCAGTGTGCCGGCATCCAGCGCAGACCAGTCCAGATGCCCTTGGACGACATTGCGTGAGTGAGCGAGGAGCTCACCTCGCCCGGAAACCGGCACCATTGCCAGGAACGCCAGGATGTCGGCCGAGGTGCAATGAAGCTGAAGTGATATGGATCTCATGAGAATTACCGGGCGTTGAGTGTGGCATCAAACAAATGTCTCGCCTGCTTGATCGCCTCGCGATGCGCAGCGGCCTTATGTTCACCCACTTCGCAAAGCGTGCCAAGCCGCTGTCGACCCAGTTCCGTGCAGTCTGACAGGAAGTCGTAATGACCAACGCCTGGCAATACCTTCAGGCGAGCCGTCGGATCAGCCTTGGCGACCACCTCGCTGTTGGTGGCCGGGGATGCAATCGCATCATTCTCGCCCACAACAGCCGAGACCGACGCGTCCAGTTCAGACAGCTCGGCGGGATCAAACGCCTGGATGATGGCCGGTGCCATCAGGAACACGGCACGCACGGAGGGAATACTCCGATCATCCGTCGACCTGGCAACCCAGGGTGCCAGCGCCGGCGTAGCGGCCGCAGCCATACGCCGCTCAAAGGTCAGCCCGGGGTTCTCCACCTGCGGCGAGCACACCCCATCCTTCGGCGAGGTCTCGCAGAACGCGATCAGACGCGACATGTCCGGACGCGCTCCGGCAGCCACCAGCGCAGTGAACCCGCCGGCTGAGTAACCCGCCACCCCAAGACGCTGGGTGTCCACATGCGCAGCCAGCCTGGGGTCCTCCTGCACCGAAGCCAACGCAGCGGCAAGATCGTCCGCCCGGTTCCACATCAGAATGCTGCCGGCGTCCGTCATCGGGTCTATGCCGTTGTTGCCGGGATGATCCACCGCCACCACCACGTAGCCCGCACGGGCAAGGGCGGTTCCAAACCAGCCCATCATCCGGGCGCTGCCGCCATTGCCGTGGGACAGGAGCAGCAGCGGCCAACGGCCCGGTGCCACCGCAGCGTCTGCAGCAGACGAGCCCGCCTCAAAAAGGGGCGAACCCGGTGGCCCGATCGCAAGCGGCTCCTCATTGGCACCGGGCTGCGCCGGGTACCACGTGGTATACCGCACGTGGTCGCTCTTTCCCGCATCTCGGATGGATGCAGAGGCCGTATGCGCCACGCCATGCGCCTCGCCGACAGGATAGGAGGGCTCAGCCGCCCAAGCCCACGGTGCAATCAGGCAGGACAGCAGGGCAACGGCGTAAGGCATCACTCGCACGGATGGGTCTCCTTGGGTCGGCTCGGGTGGGACAGCGGCAACCAGATCTCCACGCCGCCGTGTCCGGTGCGGTCGTCGAAGCGGGCGTCATAGCGTTCAAAGTCAGGTGCATCGGCCAGTGCCAGGCCGGACTGAGGCAGATAGTGGTTCAGCAGCCAGTACCAGGTGGAGCGGATGGTCGAAATGTGGCCCGCATGCCACGCCATCAGATACTCCCCGGCGGGGATGCTGACCGCGTGCCACGCCGCCGGCACCGCGGCCGTCGCGGCGACCTCCATGCCGGCAATGTAGTCGAACGCCCCTTCGCCATCGCGGTTGCAGCACACCCCGTATGCGATGTCCCTGCCCAGCTCACGGGTGAGCGCCAGCTGCTGCCACTGCGAGGGAATGGAGGCCACGGTTGCGGCCGTGTGGCGGGCGCGGATGCCGGCCACACGCAGCGCACCCAGCCGACGGCGCACCGGCTCCACGGCGCAGGGCAGGGGTGGCGCGTCGAGCTTGATGGCCTCCACCAGCGACAGCCCCTGAAGCCCTTCCCGCCGTACCTGCTCCGGGGTCTGTTTGAACTGCTCGGTAAAGGCGTGGGTGAAGGCCGCATGCGAGGCATAGCCGGCGGACAGTGCCACATCAAGAATGGGCATGCCGCCGCCGGCGAGGGCGCGCGCGGCTTCGGTGAGCCGGCGCGCACGCAGGTACCGGGCCATCGACGTGCCGGTGCTCACCTGGAAGAGGCGGGAGAGATGAAACGGCGAGAGCTCCACCGCTTCCGCGATCTGGGCCAGCGAGGGATTCTCGGCGAAGTGGCTCTCGATGTACCACAAAGCCTTCCGTGCCGCTCCCATGACGCCCGCTCCGTGCCAGTAACTGGGTGGAAGCGTACCGCAGGGTGGGGGAGGGCGTTTGCGGGATCTTGCTGTTCCGATGTCGACGCGAGGTAGCGCCGGG
>JAEWLO010000022.1 GCA_023457475.1 Pseudomonadota bacterium
GTCTTGATCCACGCGATGGCCTTCTGGAGGGCAATCTCCGTGCTCACCGCCAGGTCGGGTTGGGTCGGGCTGCCGTCGCCGTTCCCGGCACGATCAAGGAATACCGAACCTGTAAGTATCAGCAACGAGCCGTCCTTGAGCGGATGCTGGGCATTGGCGGTGGAGAGACCACTGGTGGCCTTGCCGAAGCTGCGTGTGTTGGGTCGACCGCGGAACGCAAGGGCCACGGCCTCGCCGGAGCTTGCCGTCCGGGCAGACGTCAGTACGGCCACTGGCACAGCAGAGAGGTTCGGGATGGATGCCGCTTCCGGACGTAGGCGATTGCGCCACGCGGCGCGGTCACCGCCCCGGGTCTGGAAGTAGCCCAGGGGCTGATCCCGCAGCAACGGCTCCAGGCCGTTCAGCATGGGCCACATGTTGCCGCCGTGGTTCTGGCGCAGGTCCACCACCCAGCCGCGAACGCCCTGCTGCTGCCCGGACCGTAGTGCGTCCCACAGTGCCACGCGATAGCGCTGTCGTAGTGCGGGGTCCAGGCCCATCAGCGAGGGGACCTCGACATAACCGATGCCCGGCTCAAGCAGTTCCCAGCGCGGAAGCGTGAAAGCCGCACGCTCGATGCGGGGCATGTCCACGCGCTTGACGGGATCGATCAGGCGGCTGTGGCGGTCGCCCAAGGCCTTGACGACGTCGCGGATGGCCAGGCGCGCTTCGCCAGGCGTGGCCTGCGCAGGCGGACGCCATCTCTCGCGAAAATCCCCCGGCAGCTCGGATGCCCGAAGAGCGTGCGTGTCGATGATGGCAACGGCTTCGTCGTAGAGAGCCATGCCCGTGATGGCATTGCCAGACGAAGCGACCGCTTCGCTCAGCCGAATGCCCTCCATGCTGAAGCGGGCTCCGGGTGCACCGGAGATGAGTATCTCGACCACCCGTGCGCGGGCAGCGACAGGAAGTTCAAGTCGGACGCTGCCGAGGTCGGCGGGTGCTTCGATCCGTCGCACCGCGCGATCAATGCGTGTCCATCCATCGTAGCTGGCAATCGACACACGCAACTCACCCTGCTCAAGGCTGCCGCCGGTCGTTGTCAGCGTGTAGGCGCCCGATGATCCAGCATCGCGCTGGAGAGCGAAGCCGTAGCCGCAGCGCTTCCTGCCGCTCGCGTCGGCCGCGATCGCGGCACCGGTGGCCGAAAGGGGACTGCCCGCGTGGCTGCGGGTGCAGTCACTGCCTGCGTCACTCCATCCACTGCGCCAGGGTTTTGGAACCTGATAGGCGACCCACGCGACCACGAGCGTGGCAAGCAGGAGCGCGCCACCGAGGGTGACAAGCGCGATGCGCTTGAAGGTGACGCGTTCTGCGGAGAAGGATCGCGGGCGCATCGGCCTTCCGTGGCTGAGGGGAAGCCCGAGTGTAGAAGATTCCCTTCCGAATGCTCGTGATGTTATAACATCCTATCAGCAGTCAAGCGCTGCCGGCCCCACCTTGCTCCCTCTATCCGAGATCCCGTAAATGAAGACCCGCCTGCTTTCGTCCGCCATTGCAGCCCTCGCTGCTGCCCCGCTGGGTGTATACGCCCAGGACGCCTCGCCGGCACCGGTCGAACTGGATGAGCTGACGGTGATCGGAGAGAAGCGCCGGACGCTGACGCCATCAGCCCAACCCACGCAGGTGCTGGCCGGCGATGAACTCGCACACCGCCGACAGGGCGGACTGGGGGAAACCCTGGCAGGAATGCCTGGCATCCACCTGGACAATTTCGGGGGCGGCGCGTCACGACCCGTCATCCGCGGCCAGACCCTGCCCCGCATCGAGATCCTCTCCGACGGGGCCAACCTGTACGACGTATCCGCGCTCTCCCCCGACCACGCGATCACCACCGACCCCCTGCTGCTGGATGCCATCGAAGTGATCCGCGGCCCGGCGGCCGTGATGTACGGTGGCAACGCCATGAACGGCGCGGTCAACCTGATCGATGGGCGCATCCCCAAACGTCTTCCGGAGAACGGTCTCACCGGGCAGGCCGAGGTCCGCTTCGGCTCGGGCGATCAGGAGAAGAGCGGGGTCGGACGCGTGACCACGGCACTCGGCCCCATGGCTCTGCATGCGGAAGTCGCCCGCCATCACGCCGACGACTACGACATTCCCGGTGGAACGCTTGAGGATTCCTTCTCCAACAGCACCAGTGCGGGCGTGGGTGCGTCATGGATTCTTCAGAACGGCTACGTCGGTGCGTTCTATACCCGCCAGGACAGCGAGTACGGCCTGCCCGGGCATTCGCACCTCAACGGCGTCTGCCACACCCACGGCATCGACCTGCACTGCGCGGCGCATGGCCAGTACGAAGATCCCTTCGGCTCGTCCGATGACCATACCGCCTACATCAAACTGCGCAGCGAGCGCGCCGATGTGCGCGCGGACCTCGACACGCCTCTGCCCGGTGTCGAGCATCTGCGGGTGCGCCTGTCCTCCACGGACTACCGCCACGATGAAATCGATGGGCCAGCGCTGTTCAATCGCTATACCAACAAAGTGCATGACGGCCGCATCGAGCTGACCCACGCACCCGTGCTGGGCTTTACCGGCACGTTCGGCGTGCAGTACACCGATGGCACCTTCAGCGGACTCAACGTCAACAATCTGCACGTCGCCTTTCCCGAGAACGGTTACGGGCTGGTGCCGCCCTATCGGCACCTGACCCGCAGCAAGGGTCTTTTCCTCGGCGAGCGTCGCTCTTTTGGCCCGGTGGAGCTGGAGCTGGCCGCCCGCAAGGACTGGAAGGAGATCAAGGCACCCGCCCCGGGCTTCCGTCACGCATTCACCCCGGACTATGAGGACCTGTTCGCCGGCTGGTACGGGCCGGACTGGGAACAGGTCCTGCGCGACGAATCGGTGGGAGCGTATGTAAAGCGGAACCCCGGCGTGAAGCAGAATCCCTTCTCGGCCTCCCTCGGTGCGCGCTGGAATCTGGCGGACGGTTACTCGGCGGCCCTGTCCCTCGCGCGCACCCAACGCGCGCCCAGCGTGCGCGAGCTGTATGCCTACGGCAACAATCTGGCTGCGAACAGTTACGAGGTCGGCCTGGTGCGCTCACGCAGCGCCTCTCCCACGTTCCCTGAAAACCGCACGGACGTGCTGGAGACCACCCGCTCGGCAGACCTGACCTTCCGCAAGGAAGGTGGCGCGGTGGAGTTCGAGGTGGGCCTGTTCCACCAGAACGTAAGTGATTATGTCTTCGCCCGGCTGATCGAAACCGACAGCGAAACCGGCGTCCCGCACAACTATCTTCTCTACACCGCAGCAGACGCACGCTTCCGCGGTGTGGACGGCCAGGTCAGCCTGAACTACGGCCACGGCCACACCACCACGGTATTCGGCGATTACGTGCGTGCCGATCTGAAACGCGAGAACGACAACCTGCCCCGCATTCCTCCCGGCCGCCTGGGGGTCCGTCATGCCTGGTCGAGCGGGGCATGGTCCGCCGAAGGCGAGTACTACCGCACCCGTGCGCAGGACCGCATTGCGTCGTACGAGACCACCACGCCGGGCTACGACATGCTCAACCTGACCCTGGCTTACCGGCTGGAACTCACCGCCCGGCAGTCCGCGGAGGTCTACCTGCGCGCGACCAACCTGCTGAACGAAACCGCCTATGCGCACACTTCATTCGTGAAGTACCAGTCGCCGCTGCGCGGACGCAGCATGGCGTTGGGTGTGCGCTACGCGTTCTGAGCACCGAGGCCCTGCCGCACCAGCGGCAGTTGCCGCCGGCTGCATGGCACCTGTGCGCCGTCGGCCATATGCAGCAGGGCCTCGCCACCCTCCAGCGGCTCGATGGAACGCAGGTGATGCCGGTTGACCATCCAACTGCGATGGGCCCGAAGGAACACCGAGGTGTCGAGCCGCTCCTCGAGCGCGGTCATGGTGATCCGCAACGGGTAGTCGTGGCCCCGAACCCGGAGGTTCACATAGTTTCCGGCCGCCTGGGCGTATTCGATATCGGCCGTGGCGACTAGAAACTCCTTGCCCAGCTTCCGGACCAGGAAGTGATCTGGACGATCCACCGGCTCCACCGGTGGACCCACGTCCGGGGCGGCCAGCAGCGTCGCCTCGCCCTGGCGACGCCTGCCGTACCAGCCGGCGAGGTGCTCCAGCGCCACGAACAGTGCGAAGGTGCGGACGTCCTTGAGGTACTCATAGGCCAGCCGCTGGGGCCAGCTGGCATCGTCCTGGAAACTGTAGCCCAACATCCCGTAGCCAACGTGCCGCAGCAGGATCATGCCGACCACGTGCACGCCGCACCACGCCACGCTCCCCAGCAGGTAGAGCGGCAGCCGACGCTTCCACGTGTCGGCATGCAGGGGCCAGCGGCGAGACGCCCACCAGATCAATGGCAGCGTGAGCAGAATCAGGCTGATGCTGCTCAGCTCCCAGATCGCCGGCTCCCACAGGTCAAGTGCCGCACCACGCCGCCGGGCATCCATGACCTCGACCAGCGCGTTGGTGAGCGCCGAGACCAGCAGAATCCCAGCCCATACCAGCAACCGGGTCGAGGTGCGCCAGCGCGGCGGGCTGCCCTGGGGCATGCGTGCATCCATGTCGGTAAGGCATTCCAGCATCGGCAACAGCCGCTAGAATAGCCGCGCCATTCGTCCCCGGGTGCCTGCCATTGGTCACCGATGCCGATCCAATGGTCCCCTTCTGCTGGTCTGTGCGGGTTGAATGTCCCAGGTTGTTCGCATCCTTTCCGCGGTGTGGACCATGACCCGACGTTACGACATCGATGCCCTGCGGGTATTCGCCTTTGCCCTGCTCATCCTGTACCACACCGCCATGGCCTATGTGGACGACTGGGGCTTCCACCTCAAGAGCGTGCACACCGCCGAATGGCTGCAGTGGCCGATGCTCTTCCTCAACCGCTGGCGGATGTCGCTGTTGTTCCTGATCTCCGGCATCGCCATCGCCCTGATGCGGCCGGAAGGGCAGCTGACCCGGTTCGCCGGACGGCGCACCTGGCGGCTGCTGCTGCCGCTGCTGTTCGGCATGTTCGTGGTAGTGCCGATCCAACCGTACTG
>JAEWLO010000023.1 GCA_023457475.1 Pseudomonadota bacterium
CAGACCGGCCTGCCAGCTGATATCGGGCCGTGCCTGGGTGCGGGCCAGCTGCAGCTGGGCGTCGCGGATGCGTCGTTCGCCGGCCAGCGTGGCCAGTTCGGGGGTCCGCTCAAGCAGGTCGGCCAGCGTGCCCAGGTCCTGCAGCACCGGCAGCTGGAGGGGATCACCGGTCACGGCTTCGAAGTCGGGCATGCGCTGTTGCCACAGCGCGGCCAGCGCGATGCGGGCGGACTGGTCCATCTGCAACGCACGGTCGCGGTCGAGCTCGGCCTGGGCCAGCTGCGCCTGGGCGGTGAGCAGTACCGATTCCGGTGATGCGCCGGCCTGAAGGCGCAGTCGGGCCGCGGCGACGGCACGGCGGCGCTGTTCCATGTCGGTTTCGGCAATCGTCCGCTGCTGCTGTGCCTGTGTGACGGCGAGGTAGCGACGGGCGACGTCCGCCATCAGGTCCAGCCGCGCGATCTCGCGTTGGGGTGCGAGGGCATCCAGGTTCGCCTGGGCCAGGGTGCGGCGGGCGTCCAGTTTGCCGCCGCGTTCCAGCACACCGGCAAGACTGACCGTCAGTTCGGCGGCGTCGACGCCACGCGCATCACCGGTGCCGAGGACGTTTTCCAGCTCCACGCCGAAGGTCACCGGCGGGCGCAGCGCCGCGGCGTCGCGGCGCGCCTCCCAGACCGGTCGTTGTGCGTCGACCAGGCGCAGGTCCGGGTGCTGGGCGGCCACACGCGCGAAGGCGGTGTCCAAGGTCAGCGGCGGGACGGTGGCGGCCGCGCCGGGAACCGGTCGGTCGATCGGGGTCACAGGCGCAGCGGCCTGCGCGCTCGCGCACGGCACGAACGCCAAGGCAGCCAGCGCTGCCAGGTGCATCCACATGGGAATCTCCAGATAACGGGGGTGTTGAACGCGCGCGGCCACAGGCCGCGTGGATCACGCCGTTATCGGAGGACGCAGCAGGTTTTCCGGCGGTTGCGTGGGCAATGCACTGTGGAACCCATCCGGCACGGCCTGGGCCGGGCCCGCCGGCAGCTGCCAGCTGGGGGCGGAAAACGGCAACACGCCGCCCTGGCCGTGGCAATGCCCGCAATACACCAGCGCGTGCAGCAGGCGCGTGCCCGCATCATCGTCGTCATGGCCGTCGTCGTGTTCGTCCGACGTCGCTGCATGCGGTGCGGCCGGATGGTCCGCATGCGACAGACCGTGCAGGTCGCCGAGCGCCGACGCCAGCGCTCCTCCGGCGGTCCCCAGCAGAAGCACCGCCAGCAGGAGCAGGCGGAGCGGCAGGGACATGCGGTGGCGCAGGCGGGAGAGCATCGCCGGCAGGGTAGCGGCCGGCGATGCCGTTACACAATCGCAGCGAATGGTTATGTCAACGCAGCAGCCGTACGGGCACCTGCCGCGGGACCTCCTCCATGCGGGTGGACAACGCCGTGCGCAGCGCATCAAGCGACGGGAACGTCCTCTGCACGTGATGCCAGCGGACGGGATCGGCCTCCGGTGCCAGCTTCAGGCGCACGCCCCCGTCCCGCGTGGCTTCGATGCGTTGTGCCACCAGCAGGCCGCTGCTGGAGCGATGTACGAGTACCTGGCCATCCTCCCCGATGGGTATCACGCGGAAGCTGCCGGGTATCACCAGGTCGCGGGCGCAGAGATCCATGGCCGCGCGTATCTGGCGCGCCTGCCGCGCCTGTCCGGCCACGGCGGCGGAGCACGGTTCAGGGGTCGGAACGGAGGGAGCCTGGACGCCGGGCCGTGGCAGCTTCAGCAGATGGTCGCACTGCAGCTCGCCACCGACGGACAACACCTGGTGCGATGCGGAAAGCCCCGGGTCGAAGCCGGCGCGCAGCCGGGAAAATCGCCCGGAAGGTGCCTCCTCGACGCGCAGGCTGGCAACACCCAGTCGCGCCGCGACGCCGGGATGGCCGTTGTAGATGCCTGCGGCCGTGTTGAACATCAACGCGATCCAGCGATGAGGCGCTGCCGTCTCCGGCTGCGTGGACAGATCATGCCGGATGCGCGCTTCGGCGACATGGGTGAACGCCCGTGCGCGTATATCCGCCGGGTCCATCCACTGCCCGTCGGGGTGCGACGCTCCCTTGAGATGACGACTCACCATCGTGTCCAGCGCAACGACCCGCACCCCCACGCGGTCCGCCTTGTCCACCACCGCCGCCAGCGTGCCCTGCCCGGTGCCAAGGTCGCCCAGGAAGCGCGACAGGTCGATCGGCGTGCGGCCGGTTGCGTGCATCAGGTCGATGTCCTTCTGGTGCAGGTCATGCATCAGGCCGCCCAGGTACAGGGTCCTCACACCGAGCTGGAACAACACGTTCATGTTGTCGATGAGCAGCTGTTCGGCCACGCCGTTCGTGCCGGCCGACCCGATCACCAGGCCCGGAGCGCCTTTCAGCAGCTGCTCGAGAACGTCCCAGCTGGTACTGCAGCCCGACAACGCCGGCACGCCCTGCGTACGCGTGGGCAGCGGTGCTGTGCCGGGGTCGCCCAAGGCATCGGACAACAATCGGGTGCGTCGCGCGTAGAAGGCCTGCAAGGCCTGTTCTGCGTCGTCCTCGAGAGGCTGCCTGTAGTCGGGGTCCAGGGCACGGTGGCTGTGGCGTAGCAGATCGCCCAGCAGCCTTCCTTCCTGTTCGGTCACCGCATAGGCTCCCGAGGGATCGGTCGGCACCCACACGTGTGCGGTGGCCTGCCGGGCCAGCGCGACCGGTAAGGGTCCATTGCTGACGCTGTCCGGCCGCGGTGTGCCGGAAGGATGGGATCGGCGCGACGTCAGCGGGACGGCGTCGCCGGTGGACGCCTGGCGCAGCAGACGCTGCCCCATGTCCGTCAAGGCGTGAAACATGATCAGACTCCTTGCGATGGATGCGCGCCCCCATGGACGCGCGAATCTTCACGCTAGTCATCTGGCCTGCTCAGACTGCGAACTGCTAGACAGTTCCACCTATGTCCGGAAATGAGATTGCCGATACGTGCGCCAGCACACATCGACAACGCTCGATTGCGACATCAACCGGCTTTACGCTCCGCAATGAAGGCCTGGATCTGCTGCTCGAGCACCGGCAGCGGCACCGATCCCTGCTGCAGCACGGCGTCGTGGAATGCCTTGACGTCGAAGCGGTCGCCCAGTTCCTTTTCGGCCTGCGCGCGCAGGCGCACGATCGCGATCTCGCCCAGCTTGTAGCTCAGCGCCTGGCCCGGCCAGGAGATGTAACGGTCCACTTCAGTGGTGACTTCGTGCTCGCTCAGCGCGGTATGGTCGCGCAGGTAGGCCAGCGCCTGCTCGCGCGTCCAGCCTTTGTGATGCACGCCGGTGTCGATCACCAGACGTGCGGCGCGCCACATTTCATAGGTCAGGCGACCGAAGTCTTCATACGGCGTTTCATAGATGCCCATCTCCACCCCGAGTTTCTCGCTGTACAGGCCCCAGCCTTCGCCGTAGGCGGAGATGTAGGCGGTGCGGCGGAACTCCGGCTGTTCGCCCTGCTCGGCGGCCAGCGCACCCTGCAGGGCGTGGCCGGGATCGGATTCGTGCAGGGTCAATGCCGGCAGGTTGTACAGCGGGCGGGCAGGCAGGTTGTAGGTGTTCACCCAGTAGGTGCCCATGCCGCCGCGACCGGCGGTCCAGAACGGGGCGATATCCGGCGGTACCGGGACGATGGTGAAGCGCGCGCGCGGCAGCGTCATGTACTTGCCGATCACGCCGTCCACCCGCTTGGAGATCCAGGCGGCGCGATGCAGCAGCTCGTCCGGGGTCTTGGCGTAGAACTGCGGGTCGGTACGCAGGAAGGTGAGGAACTCGGCGAAGCTGCCCTTGAACGCGACCTGCTGGATGATCGCGTTCATCTCGTTCTGGATGCGCGCCACTTCCTTCAACCCGATCTCGTGGATCTGCTGCGGAGTCAGGTCCAGCGTGGTGTACTCGTGGATCTGCTGCTGGTAGTACGCCCTGCCGCCTGGCATCGCCTCGGCGGCGAGGGTGGTGCGTGCCTGCGGCACGTACTCGTCGAGGAAGAAGGTGCGCAACTGCCGGAACGCCGGCACCACCTTGCCGCCGATCGCCGCCGCCGCCTGCTCGCGCAGCTGTGCCTGTTCGGCCGCCGGAATCGACGCGGGCAGCTTCTTGAACGGCGCGTACAGCGGCGATTCGGTGGGGTCCTTGAGGTCGGCCACCGTGGCGATGGACACCTCGCGGCCATCCAGTACCGCGCGCGGTACGCTGAAGCCGCGCTTCAGGCCCGCACGCATGTTGTCGGTCTGCTGTCCGAAATAGCGCGGCACGTCATCGAGGCGTGCGATGTAGTTGCGGTAGTCCTGCGCGGTCTTCATCTCGCGGCGCGCCATGAACGACAGGTTCGACCAGAACGAGGAGTCCGAGTTGAACGGCATCTCATACGCACGCAGGCGCACTTCAGCCGCCAGGTTGTACACCTGGTCGCGATAGATGGCGTAGTTCACCTGGTTGGCCGGCGACAGCGCCTTGACGTCCACCTTGGCGAGCTGCGCCAGCACGTCGTCCCACACCTTCAGGCGGGCCTGCTGGGCGGCAGCACCCACGTCCGGCATGCGGCTGGCGCTGGCCGGCGCGTCCCCATCCTCGCTGGCTTCACCGCCACCTGCCTGGCGCCAGGCCCATTCCTTCTCGTAGATCGCGCGGAACGCGACATCGGCCGGCGATTCGGTCGCCACGCTGGCGGGAGCCGCCGTGGCGGCCGGCGGCGCGGCGTAAGCTGCGGCAGGAAGGGACAGGGCGAGCAGCAGGGCGACGCAGAGACGGGTTTTCACGAAGACAGGTTCCCGGGGAAGGCGAACCCCGATCATGGCACCCCGTCTGCGGTTGTGGCATGTATCGAACGTCCTGTACCGGACCTGCGCGATGGCGGCCCCGGGCAGAGCCCGGTGCCACCTCAATGCGTCGCGCGGTCCCGCTTCCACCCACGGTGCTTGATATCCAGGTGCAGGCTGTACAACGCGGTGAAGGCCGGGAACAGGTTCTGCACCACGCCCACCGAATCCTGCTTGGCCGAGAACAGGAAGTAGCTCAGCGTCATCAGGCTGCCGATCACGCTCATGTACCAGAACAACCGCGGGATGACCGGCTTGCCGGCCCGACGCGAAGCGATGAACTGCACCAGCCAGCGGCCGCCGAACATCAGGGCCCCGGTGTAGCCGATCAGCTTCCAGCCAGTGACATGCAGGCCGGTCCAGAACAGCCAGGTGATGGGTTGGTCCAGCCAGTGCAGTTCCATCAGCGTTCTTCCACGGCGGTGCGCCTGCTGCGGGTGATCAGCCAGGCCACGCCGCGCAGGTCACGGACGCCGACCAGCGCGCGCCCGAGGTTGTTGTACTTGGACACCCCGGCGGTGCGATGGCGATGGTTGACCGGCACGCTCACCGTCTTCCAACCGGCGCGCTGCATCAACGCGGGCAGGTAGCGGTGCATGTGGTCGAAGTACGGCAGGTCGAGGAACGCGGCCCGGTCGAACAGCTTGATGCCGCAGCCGGTATCCGGGGTGTCATCGCGCAGCATGCGCGCGCGGATGGCATTGGCCCAGCGGCTGGCCCAGCGCTTGCTGCCACTATCCTGGCGGTTGACCCGCCTGCCGGCGAACAGCTTCACCTGCGGCTCGGCCGCCGCACGCGCGGTCAGCAGCCGCGGAATGTCGGCCGGGTCGTTCTGGCCGTCGCCGTCGAGGGTCGCGATCCACGGCGCACGGGCGGCCTTGACCCCGGTACGCACCGCGGTGCTCTGGCCGCTCTGGGTCACGTGGTGCAGTACCCGCAGTTCCGGGTGGCTCGCCTTGAGCGCGGTCAGGACGGCAAGGGTGTCATCGCGGGAATGGTCGTCCACATAGACGATCTCGAAGGGGATGCGGCCCCGCAGGGCGGCGACGATCTCGCCGACCAGCGGCTGCACGTTGTCGCGTTCATTGAATACCGGGACGACGACCGACAGCAGGGGTTCGCTCATGTTCGGACTCTGCGGATGGGCAGGACGTTGAAAGACCGCGCATTCTCCGCAGCCGAGGTTATCCGATGATGAACACCCTGTGCGGGGTCAGGCGCGGTCGCCGAAGTAATCGCGGCACCAGGCCACCACGGGCGGCAATCCGCGCTCGATCGGGGTGGCCGGCGCATAGCCGAAAGCGTCATGGGCACGACGGGTGTCGGCCATGGTGCGGACCATGTCGCCGGGCTGCATCGGCTTGTAGACCTTGTGCGCCGGACGTCCGGCGGCGGTCTCGATGACGCCGATGAACTGTTCCAGCTCGATCGGGGTGTGGTTGCCCAGGTTGAACACACGGTGCGGGACGTCCTCGCTGGACGGATGCGCCAGCGCCCCGAGAATACCGGCCACAATGTCGGAAACATGTGTGAAATCGCGCTGCATCTTTCCGTCGTTGAACACGTCGATGGTCCGGCCGGCCAGCACCGCGCGCGAGAACAGCAGCGGGGCCATGTCCGGACGGCCCCACGCGCCGTAGACGGTGAAGAAGCGCAGGCCGGTTGCACGCAGGCCATACAGCTGCGCATAGGTATAGGCCATCAGCTCGTTGGCGGCCTTGGTCGCCGCATACAGCGAACGCGGGCGGTCGATGCGCTGGTCTTCGGAGAATGGCGGGGTGGCCGAATCCCCGTAGACCGAGCTGCTGGAGGCATATACCAGATGCTCGACGCCCCGGTGCCGGCACAGCTCCAGCATGTTGACGAAACCGGACAGGTTGCTGTCCACGTAGGCGTGCGGATTCTCCAGCGAATAGCGCACGCCGGCCTGGGCAGCCAGGTGGATCACCGCGGTCGGCTGCACCTCGTCGAACAGCGCGGCCAGACCCTCGCGGTCGGTCAAGTCCAGCGCGCGGATATCCACGCCTGGGCATAGCGCCGCCACCCGGTCGCGCTTGATCTGCGGGTCGTAGTAATCGTTGTAGTTGTCCAGGCCGACCACACGCTCGCCGCGTTCAGCCAGCGACCGGCAGGTATAGGCACCGATGAAGCCGGCCGCACCGGTGACCAGGATGGTCATGCGGGGGTGCGTTGGCCGCGCAGCTTTTCCAGCACGCCGTCCAGCGTATCGAGGTCGGTGTAGTGGATGATCAGCTTGCCCTTTCCGCCACGACCGTGGTTGATCGCCACGCGCGCACCCAGCGATTCGGACAGCTCGGTTTCCAGCGAGGCGATATCGGCCTGCGGTGCACCGGGGCTGGCCTTCCTGCGCAGCGTCGTGGGCACTTTACCGGCCGCGAACTGCTGCGCACGGTGCTCCACTTCGCGCACCGACCAGCCCTGGTCGGCCGCTTCCTGGGCCAGCTTGCTCGCCAGTTCCGGGGCCAGGGTCAGCAGCGCGCGGGCATGGCCCATCTCCAGCCGGCGGGTTTCCAGCAGTACGCGGATCGCCACCGGCAGCTCGAGCAGGCGCAGCAGATTGGACACCGCCGCGCGCGAGCGGCCCACGGCCTGCGCCGCTTCGGCATGGGTCAGCGAGAATTCGGAAATCAGCCGCTGCAGCGCTTCGGCTTCTTCCAGCGGATTGAGGTCTTCGCGCTGGATGTTCTCGATCAGCGCCATCGCGATGACGGTGCGGTCTTCCAGTTCGCGCACCACCACCGGCACTTCGTCCAGACCGGCCAGCTGCGAGGCCCGCCAACGGCGTTCGCCGGCCACGATCTCATAGCTGTCGGTGGCCAGCTGGCGTACCAGGATCGGCTGGATCACGCCCTGTGCCTTGATGGAGTCGGCCAGCTCGGCGAGCTTGGTTTCGTCCATGTCGCGGCGCGGCTGGTATTTGCCCGGCTGCAGCTGCTGCACCGGCAGCTTGCGCAGCACCTCGCCCGGCAGCGGTTCAACCACGGTGGATGCCTGTACCTGGGTCACCGCCCCCTTGGGCCCCAGCAGGGCGTCGAGGCCACGGCCGAGGCCGCGTTTCTTGCCGAGGGCGGGCTTGGTGCTCATCAGGCGGTCTCCATGGCCGTACCGGCCGTGTTGCGTTGGTGGTGGCGGCGGATGATCTCGCCGGCCAGGCCGAGGTAGGCGACGCCGCCGCGCGAGGCGCGGTCGTAGCCGACGATGCTCTGTCCGTGACTGGGTGCTTCGGCCAGGCGGACATTGCGCGGCACGATGGTGCGGAATACCCGGTCGCCGAAGTGATCGGTCAGTTCGGCGGATACGGCATTGGCCAGGTTGTTGCGCACGTCGAACATGGTGCGCAGCACGCCTTCGATCTCCAGCGTGGGATTCAGACTGGCGCGCAGCGCCTCGATGGTCTCCACCAGCGCGCTCAGGCCTTCCAGCGCGTAATACTCGCACTGCATCGGCACGATCACCGAGTCGGCCGCAGCCAGCGCGTTCAAGGTGAGCAGCGACAGCGCCGGCGGGCAGTCGATCAGGATGAAGTCGTACTGGTCGCGGATCGGGGCCAGCGCGCGCTTGAGGCGCTGCTCGCGCTCGCCCTGGTCCATCAGCTGGATCTCGGCGGCGGTGAGGTCGATATTGCCCGGCAGCAGGTCGTAGCCTTCCGGCGCGGTCACCCGCACCTGTTCGGCCGTGGCTTCCCCCAGCAGCAGGTCGCAGGTGGACGCGACCACTTCGCGCTTGTCCACCCCGCTGCCCATGGTCGCGTTGCCCTGCGAATCCAGGTCGACCAGCAGCACACGCTTGGGCGCAGCCGCGAGCGAGGCGGCCAGATTGACGGCGGTCGTGGTCTTGCCGACGCCACCTTTCTGGTTGGCGATGGCGATGATGCGGGCCATGCGGGTGAGCCTCATCGGCTGGGAGTGGGACTGGTCATTATGCGTATATGGGGCGTGTCATGCACTGTGAGATGCGCGGGCCGGAGGTTACGGACCCGCCACCACCACCAGATGGCGCTCTCCGGTCAGGCCCGGCACCTGCAGCGGCAGCACGGTTTCCACGGTCCAGCCGGCCGGCAGCTGGGCAATCTCGTCATGCGGGTAGACGCCCTTCATGGCCAGCAGGCGGCCGCCCGGGCGCAGCAGGTGCCCCCCGACCGCGATGATGCCGGCCAGGGTGTCCATGGCACGGGCGGTCAGATGGTCGTAGGCACCTGGCTCGGCCAGTGCCTCGGCGCGTGATTCAGCCACCCGGGCATTGGTGAGCCCCAGCTGGCGGACGGCCTCGCGCATGAAGCGCGCTTTCTTGCCGTTGCTCTCCACCAGGGTCACCTGCAGTCCGGGGCGCGCGATCGCCAGCGGAATCCCGGGCAGCCCGGGACCGGTGCCGAGGTCGGCGAGGGTCCCACGCTCCAGGTGCGGCTGCATGGCCAGCGAATCGAGCAGGTGGCGGGTGACCATCTCCAGCGGGTCGCGAATGGCGGTCAGGTTGTAGGTCTTGTTCCAGCGGTGCAGCAGGGCCAGGTAGCGCAGCAGCGGCGGGGCCAGGGCTGCGTCCAGCTGCATCGCGGCCAGGCCGCGTTCGAGCGCCTCGGCCACGCCGGGGGGAAGGGTGTGTTCGGTCATGCCTGCATTATCGCAGGCTGGCCCGGCTCAGCGGGCGTACCAGGCCAGGGCCGCGCGGAAATCGGCCGCGGCCTGCCATTCGTGCAGATGCCAGCGCTCCGTGGGCCCCAGCTCGGGATCGCACCCGACCAGGTGCAGCGCCCCGTCCCGCCCCGGGGCCAGCTGCAACCGGTGCAGCCCGAACGAGATGCCCTGCCCCTGCGCCTTCAACAAGGCTTCTTTCGCGCACCAGACCCTGAAGAACCAGTGGTTCAACCCGGCTTCGTCCAGCCCCAGCAGCCAGGTCACTTCGGCCGGATGGAAGAACCGCTCGACGATCTCGCGCATGCGCGGCCGGGGCCGCAGCGGCTCCAGGTCCACGCCCAGCCGCACGCCCTCGCCCAGCGCCACCAGCAGCAGGCCGTGGCTGTGACTCCAGCCGGTCCCCAGGTGGGCCAGCGCACCGTCCAGCTCGGGCCTGCCGTGCACGTCGCGCAGCAACGGCAGGTCCTCCGGCCTGCCCCCGAGCTCACCGGCCAGCAGGACCCGGGCCTGCGGTTCGCCGCGGGTGCCGTGCACGTGCGGCAGCCGCCAGACCGTGACCGGCCCGAACCGCCAGGGGCCGTCCAGGGTGACCGGCAGACTCATGCCTCCACCCTGCCGCCGGGGCTGCACGGCGACTTCACGGGGGGCGGCGTCAACTTGCGCCGTCGCACACGCAAACCGGGAGTCAAGGCTATGGGCATCATCATATGGCTGATCGTCGGCGGCATCGTGGGCTGGCTTGCCAGCATCATCATGCGGCGTGACGCGCAGCAGGGCATCTTTCTCAACGTCGTGGTCGGCATCATCGGCGCATTGTTGGCCGGCTGGCTGCTCGGCGACGGTATCAATGAAGCCATCACGATCCGCAGTTTCCTGTTCTCGTTGATCGGCGCGGTGATCCTGCTGGCAATCGTGAATCTCTTCACCCGCAAAAGCATTCGATGACGGCGGGCGGTAGGTATCGGCCTGCGGTCGATACCTACCCCAGCTGCACCCACGCCGGCGCGTGGTCGCTGGGCCGGTCCCAGGTGCGCGGCTCGCGGTCGATGCCCGACGCCAGAGCGCGTGCCTTCAGCGCGTCAGAGACCAGGGTCAGGTCGATGCGCAGGCCCAGATTGCGGCGGAAGCCGGCGGCGCGGTAATCCCACCAGCTGAACACACCCTCCTCCTCGCTATGCAGGCGGAACGCGTCATGCAGCCCCAGCTGCAGCAGTTTGTTCAGCGCGCCGCGCTCGGCGGTGGAGGTCAGGATGTGGTTTTCGTTCCAGACCAGCGGGTCGTGCGTGTCGCGCCCTTCCGGAGCGATGTTGAAGTCGCCCATCACGATCAGCTCCGGGTGTTGCTTCAGCTCGTCGGCCACCCAGCCGTGCACGGCCTCCAGCCAGCGCAGCTTGTAGTCGTACTTGTCGGTGCCCACGTCCTGGCCATTGACCACGTACAGGTTGATGATGCGCACGCCGTTGACGGTGCCGGCAATGACGCGCTTCTGCTCGTCCTCGAAGCCGGGAATGCCGATCTGCACGTTCTGCGCCGGTTCGCGCGACAGCAGGGCCACGCCGTTGTAGGTCTTCTGCCCGGCGAACACGCTGCGGTAGCCCAGCCCGGCCAGAACGGCGTCGGGGAACTTGTGGTCTTCCATCTTGGTTTCCTGGATGCCGACCACGTCCGGTGCGAACGCGGTGAGCCACTGTTCCAGGTGCGGCAGGCGCACGTTGAGGGAATTGACGTTCCAGGAGGCGATTTTCATGGGGGCATTGTACGCGTCCCCGAACACCGGCCAATGGCCCGCGTCAGCGCACCAACAAACGCAACAACCCCGCGATCCGGGAATACGGCGGCTTCAACCGGTCGCTTGCCGCCCATCGCGACTGATACAGGATCGGCAGCCCTTTGCTCATCGCATCGAACCCCGCGCGCCCGTGGTACGCCCCCATCCCGCTGGGCCCCACGCCGCCGAACGGCAGCCCGTTGACGGCGAAGTGCAGCAGCGTGTCGTTCACCGTCACGCCCCCTGCCACCACCTGGCCCAGCACCTGCTCCACCGCCTCGCGGCGATCACTGAACACGTACAGCGCCAACGGCCGGTCGCGGGCCAGCACATCGGCCACCGCGGCAGTCAGGTCCGCGTAGGCACACACCCGCAGGATCGGCCCGAAGAACTCCTCCCGCATCAGGTCGAGGTCGGCCG